>DATGXM010000196.1:0-2804 GCA_035298985.1 Azonexus sp.
GCCTGGGTCAAGGCATTGGCCGGGTAGCTCGGCAGATTGACCGAACCGCGCATCGGCTCGCCCTGCTTCGGCTGCCAGCCGAACATCAGGGCAAACCCCTTGGTCCAGTTGGCGTAAAAGCGGTAATGGTTACGGATCAGCGGCGTATGGTCGCCGATCACCGCCTGCTGCAATTTTCCGTTCTCGTCCATCCAGCCGACACGGTTTTCGGTCCCTAGGCGGACCGGCCCCGGGGCGTACAGGATGCGGGTTCCCAGGTTGGTGAACGCGGCCTGATCGACGCCCAGCGGGTGCCATGGACCGGCATCGATCTCGACGAATTCGCCGGTGAAGGATTCGCCCTCGACCACCTCGGCCCGCCCCTTGAAATAGGTCAGCCGGCCGATGGCGATGAGGACCACGATGGCCAGCAAGGCCAGGTGGAAAATCATCAACGGGGCCTGCCGGCGAAAATGCCGATTGGTCGCAATCGCCGCCAGCAGGTTGATCGACAGCAGCGACAGCGAAATGATCAGCCAGGGACTGGTCCGCACCTCGTTGAAATAAGCCAGCATGATGCTGGCCCCGAGAAAAACGAAGATGAACAGCGTCAACTTCAGCGAGGCCAGCATGGGCAGGAGCCCCCGCCCGCCCAGCCTCAATTGCTGGGTCCGCTGCACGTGCTGGTCATCCAGTTCTTGCCGGTACCGGTGGTATTGCCGGCGCTGGCGCCGTTGGCGCTGGTAATCAGGTTCGCCCCGGTCTTGCCGCGCGAACCGCAATTGGTGTCCGACCAACTGCCGCTGGCTGCGAAGGTGTTCACTTTCAGCTTGGAATACAGGTAGTACGGCTCTTTGGAATAGTAGGAGCCGTTACCGTTGATCGCCACTTCCTTGCTACTGCCAGCGCCGAGGCCCGCCTCTTCGCCCACGTCGTTCAGATTGACCAGTAGGGCCTTGTTCTTCCAGCCATGCGGCACCGCGACGTGGCACCAGGTGCAGTACAGCTTCTGGATGCGGTCGATATGGTAGTTATGCAAGTTACCCTTGCCACCGCCATAGAAACCTGACTTGCGCCCGGTATCGTTGCGCGTCGTGTAGTTGGCTGAATCGTGGCACTTGAAGCAGAGCATGTTGGCCGTCTCGCCGCTATCGCGCCCGGTCGCCCCCATGCCGTTCCCCCAGACGCCTTTGAGGATGAAATTATTGTTGGAGCCATGCGGCCCCCATGGATTGTTGTTGTCCGGAATGACCGACTGGTTGGCCGTCACCCCGGAGCCGTGACAGTCCGTGCAATACATGGTCTGGGTGCCCACCGCGTTGCTCCAGGGCGTCAGCCAGGGATTGCCGCCGGACATTCCCCGGGCAGCCGTCGTGCGACCCGTGGCGGCCATCACCGGATGCCATGAGCGATGGTTGTTGGTATTGCAGTTGGCATCGACACAGCCGCCGTCGGTACCGACGCTCAATGGTTCGCCGACATGGCCGCTCGGCGCCTGGAATTCCTTGGCCTGGTTGGTATACATCGTCAGCCCGTTGGTCGTCGTCGGCGTGCCGCCGCTGGAGGAGTTCAGGATGGGACGGTTGCCCCCGGCGCTGACATGGCTGTTGTTGTCGGTGTAACCGTAATCGGAGTGGCACTTGAGGCAGATCTGATACTCCCGCGTTACATAGGCTTCAGTAACCACATTGCTGCTGCTGGAGCCGGGATCGCCGCGCTTGACCGTATAACCGGTTGGCAGGGCATGGAAGGAAGCGCTGCCGTAGCTCGGCTCCACCCCCCAGGCACCGCGCAGCACCCCGGAAATGATGTTGCTGTGCGTATAACCGGCGGCATTGGTGTGCTTGTGGGCCCCGCCCCCGGTATTCCGGCCGGCCACCGTATCGTTGGTATTGGCCGCGCCCAAAGCGCCGGGCAGGCCATTCTGGGCGCGGATGACCCGGTGCGGATTATGGCAGTCGGTACATTCGACGTGGCGGTTGTTCAGATTGCCCACGCCAAGCTTGCTGCGGGGTTCGATGAAGTCCTTGCCGCACTTCGAACCAGCCGTCGCACAATCGATGAAGGCCGAGTCGTTGCTGAAGTTGCTGTTGATATCGTGCGGTTCCGACGCATTGCCGCCGCCCCCTCCCGTCGTGCCTTGCGCCGCGGTGGTAATGGGCATGCGCCGGGCGAGCAGGAAATCCGAACGGATGTTGGGTACGGCGGTCGTGGTCTGCAGGGTTCCGTTTACACCGCCATCGTGGCACTGGTAACAGGTTTCCTCCAGGGCAGCCGTGTTGCTTCCCCCCGGTTTCGGGGCGGCGCTGGTCAGCGTCCCCTCGTTCGTGCCTTCCCGCAACAGGCGGCGCGTGCCGGCCACCGCATGGGTATCGTGGCAATTCAGGCAGGCGGCCTTCCACACCGGGAGATTGCGCGGGAATTCGCGGCGATCGGCATGGGTATCGCTGTACAACTCGTTGGCGACCAGGGAGTTGGCATGCGCCGAGAAAGCCCAGGAGGCCCCCGCCTTGTCGTGGCAGGCCAGGCAGATGATGTCGCCGGCGTTGTCTGTCGTGTTGTAGCCGCTGACACTCGGCGGGTCCTGATGCTGGAAGCGGTTCAGGCGCAGGAATTTCTGGTTGCCCACCGTCGTGTCGGTTTCCCGGATATGCGGATCGTGGCAGGTCGCACACTGGATCTGCGCCAGGTTTGCGCCAGCCTCGCCGGTCGTTTCGAGCTTGAGCTTCGGCTTGGAGGTGGTGGTGCGCACGCCGACCAGGGTCGGATTCGCGCTCGGTGCCCGCAGTTCGCCGTCACGCCCGGCCAGGGTGTCGTTGTACGAA
>DATGXM010000197.1:0-10319 GCA_035298985.1 Azonexus sp.
CCTGTCCGCCCTGCTCATCGGCCTGGCCGGTCCCGCCCTCAATGCAGACGGCGGCACCATCGCCCTGATGGTCCTGTGGTTCGCCGTGCGTGCCGTGCTGCGCCTCGCCGTGTATATCCTGATCGGCGCGCTGATCCTGCAGGCCGTGCTGTCGTGGATCAATCCCTACTCGCCGCTGGCGGCACCGGCCTACCAGCTGACCCGCCCCATCCTCGACCCCATCCGCCGCATCCTGCCGACCATCTCCGGCATCGACCTGTCGCCGCTGGTCGCCATCCTGCTGCTGCAGGTCGCCCTGATGTTCCTGTGAGCGACTGGTATCGCGGGGCCGGCGACGGCCGCATCACCTTGACCCTGCACATCCAGCCCGGCGCCAAGAAGACCGAATTCGCCGGGCTGCACGGCGATGCCTTGAAGATTCGCCTCGCCGCCCCGCCGGTGGACGGCAAGGCCAATGACGCGCTGGTCAAGTTCATCGCCGAAACGCTGGGCCTGGCCAGATCGGCCGTCACGCTGAAAAGCGGCCAGACTTCACGGCGCAAGGTGCTGGAAGTGAGTGGAGCCGCGCCCACGCGCATCGCCGCCCTGGCCACGCCAAACGCCTGACAGCGGCGCTGGGGCGGGCGCAGTTCATGCGCTATGCTGAAGAGGGTGGATGTCCGCCCGGTGGCTGGTCGCCACAACCGAAAGGTCACGCCCATGATGACCGCGCTGCGCCTGTTGTGCCTTGCCCTGATGCTTGCCCTGGCAGGCTGCGCGACGCAGCCGCCGGCGCCGCCCCCGGCTCCACCGCCGGTGCCGATACCGGAACAGGTCTGGCAACAGGTTGATCAGGAAATCCTCGGCGAAGCGGTCACTGCCAAAGCGCAGGCGACGAACTTCGCCCGCCGGCAGATGGAACGCTGGCGGCAACTGGCGGCGGATCGTGCCGAAACCGACTTCATCCCGTGGTTCTCCAGCTATACGACCCAGCAATGGCTGACGGTCAAAGTCGCCTGGTACAAATTGAACGCCGGTGACGGGGATAACCCGCCAGAGGACCGGCTGGCCGCCTACCTGCAGGAACAGTATTACGAGCGGGTTCTGGCGCCGGCAGCCCGGGAAGTCGATCCCGTTGCGCTGGTCGGGCAATCGACCAAGCTGTTCACCCAGCATCTGCGCCAGGGCCTGCGCCCCATCCCGTCCCGCCACGGCATCCCGGAAGCGTCATTCGCCGAGCGCCTCAAGGGCATCCGGGCCATTACGCTAAGCCCGCCCGCCCCCAGCGCCTCCCTTCGCGACATCGTCTCCGCCGACCCGATCGATACCCTGCCGGCCTACCTTGCCCTGCTCAAGCGCATCCGCGAGGCCGGCAACAGCGACGGCGTCGGCCTGAGCAAAACGCGCATCTCGCCAGTCGCCCGCCGCATCAGCGAAAAACTGCTGAACCGGCTGGCGATCAGCGGCGGTGCCAGCGCCACCTCGACACTGATCGGCGGCGTCGTCGGCTCGGTCATCTCCGTCGGTGCCGTGGCCCTCGGTGTCCTCTGGCACGAGGCCAAGCGCCAGGACATCGAAATTGCCCTGCGTGAAACCCTGAACGCGGCCCAGGACGATATGTGGAAGATTCTGATGGACGACCCCGACAGCGCGGTCAGCGCCGGCATTTATCACATCGTCGAGAACATCGATGGCAGCCTGCCGCAGACCGTCAGCCACGCCATGACGCTCGACGCCCCGCCACAGGCCATCCCGCTGCCGGACTTGCCCGTACCAGCCGGGGAAACTAGGCCTGATGAAAACTGAGCGCGCCGGCAAGCTCCAATGAAAAACGGCGGGAAATCCCGCCGTTTCTCGTTTCCTGCTTGCGGGCAAGTTCAGCCCTGATAGACCGGGCGGCCACCCACCAGCGTCGTTTTGACCTTGCCGGTCATCATGTAGCCGGTCCATGGCGAATTCTTGCCGCGGCTCTTCAGCGTTTCCGGCGTCAGTTGCCAGCTGGCTTCCGGATCGAAGATGCAGACATCGGCCGCCGCCCCGACCGCCAGTTGCCCCGACGCCAGGCCGAGCACTTCGGCCGGAGCCGACGTGATGCGGGCCAGCGCGGTCGGCAGAGCGACCCCGGCGGCCTCGGCCCATTTCAGGGTCAGCGGCAGCAGGACTTCGAGGCCGGTAGCGCCCGGCTTGGCTTCGCCGAAGGGCAGCAGCTTGTCGTCGGCACCGACCGGCGTATGGTCCGAGCAGATCGCCGCCCAGCCGGCGACGACGGCTTCGGACAGGGCCTGGCGGTCGTTCTGCGCCCGCAGCGGCGGGTTGAAGCGGGCATGCGGGTTGAAGAAACCGATGTCGTTCTCGGTAAGCAGCAGGTGATGCACGCCGACATCGCAGCTGATCGGCAGGCCGTCGTGTTGCGCCCGGTGCACCAGGGCCATGCCGGCCGCCGACGAGATGCGGGTCAGGTGGATGCGGCAACCGGTGTCGCGCACCAGCTGGATGATGGTGCCGATGGCGATGGTTTCGGCGGCGACCGGAATGCCGGCCAGGCCGAGACGGCTGGCCACCTCGCCTTCGTGCGCGATGCCGTTGCGCGCCAGCCAGTGGTCCTGCGGCTGCAGCCAGACGGCGAAACCGAAGGTGGCGGCGTATTCCATGGCGCGCAGCAGTGCCTCGGTATCGACCACCGCCCTGTTGGCCTGCGAGAAGGCGACGCAGCCGGCCTTCTTCAGGCCGGCCAGTTCGGCCAGGCGCTCGCCGTTGAGGCCCAGGGTCAGGGCGCCGAGCGGCAGGACGCGCGCCTTGCCGATTTCCTTGGCGCGATGAACCAGACGGTCGGCCAGTTCCGGCTCGTCGAGCGGGGGATCGGCATCCGGCGGCACGACGACGCTGGTCACGCCGCCGGCGACGGCAGCAGCCAGTTCGGCCTCGATGGAATTCAGGCGGGCGCCGAGGTCGATCAAGCCGGGGCAGACGACACAGCCGGCGGCGTCGATGCTCTGCTCGGCGCTGAAGCCGACCGGCGGCTCGCCGATGCCGGCCACCTTGCCGCCGGCGATATACAGCGCGGCAGTACGGTCGACACCGTTCTTCGGGTCGATGACGCGGCCATTTTCAATAACGATGTTCATGTTCAGTTCCCTGCAACGATGCTCATGACGGCCATGCGAACCGCGATGCCGAAGGTGACCTGGGGCAGGATGACGGCCTGCTCGCCGTCGGCCACGGCGGAATGGATCTCGACGCCCCGGTTCATCGGCCCCGGGTGCATCACGATGGCGTCCGGCTTGGCCAGCGCCAGCTTCTGCGGCGTCAGGCCGTAATGGCGGAAGTATTCGCCGGCCGACGGCAGCAGCGCGCCGTTCATCCGCTCGTTCTGCAGGCGCAGCATGATGACCACGTCGCAATCCTTGAGGCCTTCGTTCATGTCGTGAAAGACATGCACGCCGAGCTTGTCGAGATGCTTGGGCAACAGGGTTTCCGGGCCGATGGCGCGGACTTCCGGTACGCCGAGCGTGGTCAGGGCATGGATGTCGGAGCGCGCGACGCGCGAATGCAGGATGTCGCCAACGATGGCGACGCGCAGTTGCGTGAAGTCCTTCTTGTAGTGACGAATGGTGTACATGTCGAGCAAGCCTTGTGTCGGATGCGCATGGCGACCGTCGCCGGCATTGACCACATGCACATCGTCGCGGCCAATGCGCTGCAGATGCTCGGCGATCAGGAAGGGCGCGCCGCTCGAAGCATGGCGCACGACGAACAGGTTGGCGTGCATGGCCACCAGGTTGTCGATGGTGTCGAGCAGGGTTTCGCCCTTGGCCGTCGACGACTTGTTGATGTCGAGGTTGATGACGTCCGCGCTCAAACGCTTGGCAGCGATCTCGAAGGTGGTGCGGGTACGCGTCGAGTTCTCGAAGAACAGGTTGAAGACGCTCTTGCCGCGCAGCAGCGGCACCTTCTTCACGTCGCGCGCCGACACCTCCATGAATGACGCGGCGGTATCGAGAATCTGGGTCAGGATGCCCTTGGGCAGGCCTTCGATGGACAGCAGGTGGGCGAGTTCGCCGTTCTTATTCAACTGCGGGTTATGCATGCTCCAACCTCCAGGCGAGTTGACCTTCATCCTTGCGTTCGAGCACCAGGCTCTGCCCCTCGCCGAGCGGAACCTCCCAGATGCCGTAGGTGGCGGCCACCGGCAACTCGCGCCCGCCACGATCGGCCAGCACGGCCAGTTCGACCGCCGCCGGGCGGCCGTAGTCGAACAGTTCGTTGATCGCCGCCCGCGTCGTGCGGCCGGTGTACAGCACGTCATCGACCAGGATGATGTGGCGGCCTTCGACGTCGAAGGGAATGACCGTCGGCCGGCATTGCGGATGCAGGCCCTTGGCCGAAAAATCGTCGCGGTAGAAGGAAACGTCGATCATGCCGACATCGTCCGCCAGGCCGAGCAATTCCTTCAGGCGCTCGGCAATCCAGGCGCCGCCGCTGTAGATACCGACCAGCGCGGGGTTCTTGGACAGTTGCGGACGGATCAGGTCGGCCAGCTGGCGACACTGGGCCTCGGCATCAGGCAGTGGGTTGGGTAGGGATGACATGCGGCGCGCTTTCGAACCAGGTTTGGAGGATGAGTTGGGCAGCCACCGCGTCGAGCAGCGGCTTGGCGGTCTTGCTGTTGCGGCCGGTTTCGCGCAGACGCGCTTCGGCATCGAGCGACGTCAGACGCTCATCGGCGTAGGAAACCGGCAAATTGAAACGCCTGACCAGACGTTCGCCGAACTTGTTGGCGAGCCGCGTCATGTCATGCGGCGTACCGTCGGCATGAGTGGGCAGGCCAACCACCAGCTGTTCCGGCTGCCATTCGGCAATCAGCTTGCCGATGGCGGCAAAGCGGTCGTCGTTCGATTCGGCATGGATGACGGTCAGGGGGTGGGCGCTGCCGAGCAGGGTCTCGCCAGTCGCCACGCCGATGCGTTTTTCGCCGAAGTCGAAAGCGAGTACCGTCCCCACGGGCTCAGGCGTGTCCGGCGACGTCGGAAAGCTGGGTGAAACTGACGCCCAATCTCTGCATCGCGGCCGGCAGACGTTCCTCCGGCGGCAGATCGAACAGGATGCTGGCCTTGGCCGGCACGGTCAGCCAGGAATTCTGCGCCAGTTCGTCTTCGAGCTGGCCGGCATCCCAGCCGGCATAGCCGAGCGAAATGAGGATTTCCGACGGCAGGCCGTCCTTGCCGACCGAACTGAGCACGTCGCGCGAACTGGTCAGTCCAACGTCGGCATTGACCGCCAGGGTCGATTGCCAGTGCCCGATAGGCCGGTGCAGCACGAAACCGCGATCCAGTTGCACCGGGCCGCCGAAATAGACCGGCAGGTTGGCCAGGCTGTCGGCTTCCAGCTTGATGTCGATCTTTTCGAACAGGCCGGCCACGTTCATGTCGATAGGCCGGTTGACGATGATGCCAAGGGCGCCGTTCTCGTTATGTTCGCAGACATAGACCAAGGCGTTGGAAAAATAGGGATCTTCCAGCGTCGGCATGGCTATCAGGAAGTGGTCGGTCAGGTTGACGTTGTCCATAGGTAGAATTTTAATCGCCGGTGGGGTACAAACCAACCATGAACCAAGAAAAAGCCTTGGTCTGGTTTCGCCGTGACTTGCGTGACCATGACCACGCCGCTCTCAGCGCGGCCCTGAGCAATGCCCGGCAGGTTTATTGCGCATTCGTTTTCGACACCGACATTCTCGATACGTTGCCATCGCGTCAGGACCGGCGTGTCCATTTCATCCACGCCTCGCTCGTCGAACTCGATACCGCACTCCGGGCAAGGGGCGGCGGACTGATCGTCCGGCATGGCCGGGCGGTAGACGAAATCCCGTCGCTGGCCACCGAACTTGGCGTTGCCACTGTGTTTGCCAACCGCGATTACGAACCGTCCGCCAAGGCGCGCGATGCGGCGGTCGCTGAAGCGCTAAGGGAGCGCGGCATCGGTTTCCAGGCCAGCAAAGACCAGGCAATTTTCGACGGCGACGAGGTACTGACCCAGTCCGGCAAGCCTTTCTCGGTATTCACTCCCTACAAGAATGCCTGGCTGAAGCGGCTGACCCCTGCCGACCATGCCGAATGGCGCTGCGCAGGCACCCTCGCCACAGCAGCGAATGGCGGCGTACCGAGGCTGGAACAGATTGGTTTCTCCTCCTCCGATCTCGAGCAAATCGGCATCCGCCCCGGCATGTCCGGCGCCCGTGCCCTGTGGGACGACTTCCGTGCCGGGCGCATCGCCCGCTATGGTCAGCTGCGCGACTTCCCGGCGATCAAGGGCGTCTCCTACCTGTCGGTCCATCTGCGTTTCGGCACCGTATCGATCCGCGAACTGGCGCGTACGGCGCTGGCCGAGGAAGCCGGCGCCTGGCTGAACGAACTGATCTGGCGCGACTTCTATTTCATGATCCTCGACCATTTCCCGCATGTCGTCGGTCACGCCTTCAAGCCGGAATACGACGCCATCCGCTGGGCCGACTGGCCGGCCGGACTGGCCGCTTGGCAGGCAGGGCACACCGGCTACCCGCTGGTCGATGCCGCCATGCGCCAACTGAACCATAGCGGCTGGATGCACAACCGCCTGCGCATGGTCGTCGCCTCCTTCCTGAGCAAGGATCTCGGCATCGACTGGCGCCTGGGCGAACGCTACTTCGCCGAACAGCTCAACGACTTCGACCTGTCGGCCAACAATGGCGGCTGGCAATGGGCGGCGTCGAGCGGCTGCGATGCCCAGCCCTACTTCCGCATTTTCAACCCGGTCACCCAGTCGGAAAAATTCGACCCGGAAGGCAAGTTCATCCGCCGCTACGTACCGGAGCTTGCGGCAGTACCGGACAAATACATTCATGCCCCATGGACCATGGGGCGGCTCGAACAGGAAGCGATCGGCGTGGTGATCGGCCGCGATTACCCGGCGCCGATCGTGGACCATAAAAAGGCCAGGGACGAAACCCTGGCCCGTTATGCGGTGGTCAAGAAGCAGGCCTAGTGCGTCCGGCGCGCCCGGGTATAGCCGGCGACCAGATTCAGCAGTTCGGCTTCGTCGTAGGGCTTGCCGAGATAATGATTGGCGCCGATTTCCAGTGCGTAGTTGCGGTGCTTGTCGGCGGTGCGCGACGTGATCATGATCATCGGCAGGCCGCGCAGGCGTTCGTCGGCGCGGATGTTACGCACCAGATCGAAGCCGTCCATGCGCGGCATTTCGATGTCGGACAGGATCACGTCCGGCATCACGTCGATCAGCTGCTCCAGCGCATCGACGCCATCCTTGGCCAGAATCACCTGGTAGCCTTCGCGCATCAGCAGGCGGCTGGTGATCTTGCGTACGGTCAGCGAATCGTCGACCACCATCACCGTCGGCAGGCTTTCCATTTCGGTAACCGCCGGCTCCGGCGCCACCGGAACAGTCGACTGCACGCTGACCACCGGCGAGCGGCTGGCCAGCGCGACCGGGTTCAGGATCAGCACGACGCGGCCATCACCAAGCACGGTTGCGCCGGCAATACCGACTACCCGCGCCAGCTGCGCGCCGATGTTCTTGACCACGACTTCCTGGTTGCCCTTCAGCTCATCGACGAGGACCGCCACGCGTTGCGAACCGGAACGCAGCAGCAGCACCCAGTATTGACGGTGCGCCTCGGGCACGGCTTCGGCATCGCCGAGCAGATGCGGCAGGAAATGGAAGGGATAGCGATTGCCCTGCCAGTTGACCTCGCCTTGCTCGCGAATGGCGGTCAGTCCCTTTTCCTTCATCTCCATGACCTGTTCGATCATGGTCGACGGCACCGCATAGAGGTGGCTGCCGGCGCGAACGAGCAGGGTCTGGGTCACCGCCAGGGTCAGCGGCAGGTAGAGGCGGAAAGTCGTTCCCTTGCCGGCTTCGGACAGGATTTCAATGCGGCCGCCCAACTCCGAAACTTCGGTCTTGACCACGTCCATGCCGACGCCGCGGCCGGCCAGCTGGGTCAGTTCGGCGGCGGTCGAGAAGCCGGGCTGGAAGATGAAGTCGAACAGCGCCGCTTCATCGATCACCTGCCCCGGCTGGAGCAGGCCCATGGCTTCGGCGCGAGCCCGGATGCGCTCGCTATCGAGCCCCTTGCCGTCGTCGGACATGGCGAGAATGATTTCATTGCCTTCCTGCGCCAGCTTGATGGTGATTTCGCCGACTTCCGGCTTGCCGGCCGCCTGGCGTTGCTCGCGCGTCTCGATACCATGGGCGACGGCATTGCGCAGCATGTGCTCGATCGGCGCCAGCATCTTGTCGAGCACCGAACGGTCGATATCGACCTGGCCGCCGACGATGTCGAGGTTGGCGCGCTTGCCCAGCTCCTTGGCCGTCTGGCGGACGATACGGTACAACCGCTCCGTCTGGCTGGCAAAGGGCAGCATGCGCACGCCCATCAGCTCCTGCTGCAGGCTGCGGTTCAGGCGCGACTGGGCGAGGATGGCGGCATTGGCGTCGTCGAGGTTCTTCAGCAGGTTCTGCTGGACCGTCGCCACGTCGTTGACCGATTCGGCCATGAAGCGGGTCAGTTCCTGGAAGCGGGTGAAACGGTCCAGCTCGAGCGGATCGAAATCGACCTCGCCCTCCGGTGCATGGGCAACCTTAGCCTGGATCTGCGTTTCGGCCTGGATTTCGATTTCCCGTAGCTGGCGGCGCAGGCGGATGACGTTTTCGGTCAGTTCGAGCAGCGAACCCTTCAGGCTGCGCATTTCACCTTCGATCCGGGTCCGGGCGATGGACAATTCACCGGCCTCGTTGACCAGGCGATCGATCAGGTCGGCCCGCACGCGCAGGGTGGCACGCTGTCCCGTATCGGCTTCCGCCTCACCGTCGGGCGCGGCAAGCGGTTGTACGGTAACAGGCGCCGCAACGGGCACAGTCTCAGCTTCGGCCGGAACAGACTCAACGGCTGCCACAGCCTCCTGCGGCCCTGTGCGCAAACGCTCGACAGCCTGGGCCAGCATGTCGCACCCGGATTCGATTTCCTCGATGAAGGCCGGCGATGCCGAACCGGCGCGCATGGCCTCCTCGACCCGGGCTTCCAGCATGTGCGTCGCTTCGCCGAGGTTCATGGCCCCGGCCATGCGGGCGCTGCCCTTGAAGGTGTGCAGCAGGCGGGCGATGCCGTGCGCCGCCGAGCTGCTCGCCGGGTCGGCGCGCCAGGCACGCAGTTGCGCCGTCAAATCACGCGTCAGGTCGGCCGCTTCTTCCAGGAAGATGGGCAGCAGCTGTTCATCAAGTTCATCGGTCAGGTGCGGCAATTCGGGCGCCGGCTGGGCTGCCGGTTCGGGCGCGGCTACCGTCTCCGCCCCCGCGCTCACGGTGCCCGGCAGCGGGATGATCTCGGCACTGACCGGCTCGGCAACTTCCTCGACCACCGGCGTCGGATGGAAGACATCGCCCAGCGCATCGATCAACTGGACCTGCTCAGTCGGTTCTTCCTGGCGAGCCAGGCCGTCGAACATGTCCTCAAGCGTGATGATGCTCTGGCGCACCGTTTCCAGGCCTTCGATGCTGGCCGGATGGGCCGAGCCATCCCGGCGCAACAGGGCATGCTCGAGCGCGATGGCCAGATGATGGATGGGCATCAGGCCGACCGTCGCCGCAATGCCGCCCAGGGTGTGCGCGGCGCGGGTCATTTCGAAGGTAGTGGGGCCGGACGGATCGACTTCCAGGACGCTGTAGCTATCGACCAGCGTCTGCAGGTGGCCGTGCGCCTCTTCGCGGAATATGTCGTACAGCGTCGGCGAGGCGGTCACGGTCGACGGCAATTCCGCTGCAACGACTTCTTCGATGACCTCTTCAGGTGCTACTTGAGCCGGTTCCTGAGCGACTTCTTCAATCACTTCTACGGCCGGTTCCGGAGTGACCTCTTCGGCCGCCGCCTCGACCAAACCCAGCGGCTCGGAGAATTCGAATGCTTCGACAACGGGTGCCGGCTCGGCTTCGCCAACAACTGCCTCGTCCTGCACCGGAGCAAAATCGGGGAAGGAAATCTCGATTTCACCGACCGGCGACGGCGCTGCCGCCGGTTCGTCCGGCACGGGCTCGAGCAACAACTCGTCGCTGGCCACTTCGACCACCGCCGGCGCTTCCAAGGACAGATCGGACAAATCGAACAGCGGTTCGACTACCGCGCTGGCTTCCTCCGTCGCCGGCTCGGCAGACTCTACCAGCTCGATAACCGGCTCGATAGCCGGTTCAACAATCGGCTCGACAACGGCTTCAACGGCAGGTGCCGGCTCAGCGGCTACGGCCGCCGGAGCCTCCAGCGGCTCGACCCCGCGCAAACGACCGGCCAAGGCCAC
>DATGXM010000198.1:0-15105 GCA_035298985.1 Azonexus sp.
GCAGGTTGAGCACAGCGGCCGCCGCAGCCAGCGCCATGTCGGCGTACCACATCCAGCCGAAGTCGCCGAATTGCGTGATGGCCAGCCCACCCAGCCAGACGCCGAGGAAGCCGCCGATCTGGTGCGACAGCAGCGTCATGCCGAACAGCGTCGCTAGGTAGCGGATACCGAACAGTTTGCCGACGATGGCCGCCGTCGGCGGCACGGTGGCCAGCCAGGTAAAGCCCAGCCCGGCGGCAAACAGGTAGAACGTCCATTCGGTGCGCGGCATCATCAGGTACCAGGCGATGAGCAAGGCCCGCGAACCATACATCACGGCCAGCACGTACTTGCTGCGGTACTTGGCGACGCAGGCCCCGGCGTACAGGCTGCCGAAGATATTGGCCAGGCCGATGATGGCCAGTGACCAACTGGCCACCGACGGCGGCAGTCCGCACAAATTCACCTCGCCCGGCAGATGGGTGACGAGGAAGGCGATATGGAAACCGCAGGTAAAAAAACCAGCGTGCAGCAACAGGTAGCTGCGGTCCTGCATGGCCGTACCGAGCGCCTTTAGCACCCCGCCGTCGTCGTCCTGGACATGCATGGCATGGGTCGATTGCGTCAGCTTGCCGACCAGCGGCAAGGCGAGCAGCGCAGTGGCGGCCATCGCCCACATCGAATTGACCCAGCCCAGCCCCTGGATCAGCTTTTGCAGGATAGGCGCGAAGACGAACTGTCCAAAGGAGCCGCCAGCATTGATCAAACCAGATGCCGCACCGCGCGCTTCGGCCGGCATGCGCTGGGCAGCCGCACCAAGCAGCACGGAGAAGCTGCTCGCGCCGGACCCCATGGCGCAGAACAGGCCGAGCGAAATAGCCAGTCCGAAACCGGAGCCCATGTAAGGCGTCAGCGCGCAACCGAGCGCCAGCATCAGGATGCCGATGATCAGCACGATGCGCGGCCCGTGGCGGTCGGCGATGGCGCCGGCCAGCGGCTGGATGGCCCCCCAGGTGAATTGGCCAATGGCCAGCGCAAAGCTGATGGTGGCGATGCCCAATCCGGTCGTGTCGTTGAGCGGCGCGACGAACAAGCCCTGCGACTGGCGGATGCCCATCGAGATCATCATGATCCCGGCTGCAGCCAACGCAGTTACGAGGATGTCGGGGCGGTTCAATGCACGAAACATGTTGTTATGCCTGTTAGTTTGTTAGGCTGAATGATAGTCGCCAGATTGCACACAAAATAGCCCATAATGCGCACCACATCGTCAACGGATCATTGACAAATGCACTGGCTGAACAGTTGGGAAAGCTTCATCCGGGTTGTCGAAACCGGCAGCATGGCCGGCGCAGCACGTCGGCTGGATTGTACGCGCGCCCAGGTCAGCAAACAGATCGGCGAACTCGAACGCAGCTTCGGCATCCGCCTTTTCGAACGCTCGACGCGCAAACTGGCGCTCACGCCATCCGGCGAAGTCTTCTACCAGCACGCCCTGGGCGCTGTGGAGGCCGTTGCCAGCACCGAAATCGCCGTGCGCAACCTGGGCGATACGCCACACGGCCTGCTGCGGGTCAGCGCTTCGGTCGCCTTCGGCCGCATGTATATCGCGCCGCTGCTGCCGCAGATCACCGCCCAATACCCCGAACTGGAATGCGAGCTGATCCTGACCGACCTGCTGGTCGATCTGTTTGACGACAATATCGATCTCGCCCTGCGCCACACCAAGGCGCCGCCCGAAGATGCCGTCGCCAAACGCCTGGTGGCACTCAATCGCGTCATCTGTGCCACGCCGGACTACCTCGCCGCCCACGGCACACCGGAACATCCAAGCGAACTGGCCTGGCATAACTGCTTCGGCTATCTGCAGGCGGAAACCGGCAACACCGTCGACCTGCTCGGCGCCAATGGCGACCTGATCAGCATTCCGATCGCCAGCCGCTTTCGTTTCAACAACCTAGATTGCATCTTCGATGCCGTTCTCGCCGGTCACGGCCTGGCCATCCTGCCCACTTACATGGCCGGCCCGGAAATCCGGCGCGGCCGCCTGCAAACGGTACTCGACGACTACGAACCGCTGACCGGCTTCGGCCGCCAGCTCTACGCCTGCTACACCCCGAGCCGGGTGCGCCTGCCCAAGGTCCGCGTTTTCCTGGACGAATTGGAACGCCAGTTCATCCCGCAGCCTCCCTGGGAAAATTTCAGGTCGGCAGATCGAAACCCTTGAGCTTGCGGAACATGTCGACGGCGTAGGAGTCGGTCATCCCGGCGACAAAATCGGCCACTTGCAGCAGCCGGATGTAGGGATCGCCGTCCGGCTCGCCGCCGTGGCCGAGGAACTGCTTGGGCAACAGTTCCATCAGCATCCGTTCGCGCGTCGTGTAGCGCACGCCCGGCACTCCCGCCTTCGCCTCGACGGCATTGGTGAACAAGCCAAGCAAAGCGCCGAGGACTTCGAAGCCAGCCGTTTCGATTTCGAGTGCCGGACGGGCCGTGTAGATGGTTTCCTTGGCCAGCTTGAGCACCGCCTGCAAGGGAATCCCCACCGGCGACCGGGCGAGCAGCTCGTCGTCGAACTCGCCGCTCAGGATGGCATCCTCGTTTTCCAGGAAAACCGCCGCCGCGCTTTCCAGCAGGCGGCCGATAGCCTTGGCTCGCAGGTATTCCAAGCGTTCCTTCGGGTCGTGCAGGCGCGACAGGCGGCCGCTGCTGGTGGCATTGCCGGCCAGATCGCCGAGCAGGCATTCGGCATCCTTGTACGGCACAAAACCCAGCCGTGCCGCATCTTCGAGATCGACGATCAGGTAACAGGTGTCATCCGCCACTTCGACCAGAGAAGCCAGCGGATGGCGGCGCCAGGCGGTGCCCGGAATGCGCTCGACCAGGCCGGTCGAGCGCGCCACCTGGGCAAAGTTATCGGCATCCTGCTGGAAGAAACCGAATTTCTTGCTGCTCTTGCCGTCCAACTGGCAGTCGAGATGCGACGGCCGCGGATACTTGGTGAAGGTCGCCAACACGGCGCTGGTTAGCTGCAGGCCGCCGGGATTGGCCGGGCTCTGCAGCCGGCTGACGATGCGAAAGCCCTGGGCATTGCCTTCGTAACGCTCGAAGTCGGCCTTCTGGGCAGGCGTGAAGTCGTGACGTTCGAGCAGGCCGGAATTGCGGAACCACTCGCGGATGGCATCCTCGCCGGCATGCCCGAAAGGCGGGTTGCCGATATCGTGTGCCAAACAAGCCGCAGCAACGATGGCACCAAAATCGCCGGATTCGACATGGGACAAACCGTGGCGGGCGATGATCTCCCGGCCGACTACGGCGCCCAGCGAACGGCCGACGCAACTGGCTTCCAGACTGTGCGTCAGGCGGGTCCGGACATAGTCGCTCTTGGAGAGGGGAAAAACCTGCGTCTTGTCCTTCAGGCGGCGAAAGGCCGAGGTGAAGACAATGCGGTCGTAGTCCTGCTGGAAAGCCGTCCGTTCGGCCGTACCCGGCGCCTTGCCGGCACCAAGGCGTTCGCTCGACAGCAGTTTTTCCCAGATTTTGCGTTTGCCCATGCGCTTTGGATTCGTGGATGCGATGGGCTGCGAGTTTACTCTGCTTCGAGGGCCGCCCGAATATGATCCGGGACCGGAACCGATTTTCCAGTCAGGGTATTCATCCACACCACCTTGGCGGCGCCTTCGGCATAGACCTTGTCATCGCCAGCGATGCGCATCTCGACATAGGTCTGGAAGCTGGAACGGCCAATGGTGCCGACATAGGTGCGCACCTCGACGGTGCCCGGGTAGGTCATCGGAATCAGGAAGGTGCAGCTCGCATTGATGATCACCGGCCCGTCGCCACCGGGGCGGACGACGACCTGCATGTCCTCGATCCACTCGACGCGAGCCTGCTCCATGTAACGGAAATAGATCGTGTTATTGACGTGGCCGTAAGCGTCCATGTCGCCCCAGCGTATGGGCATATTCGTGACGTGAATGAGCTTCCTGCGATGTTCCATGTATCCTTCATCCTCTTTTGTTGATCTTTACTTTTCCATACTGTACCGTATTGAAAATAAGCTCACAATAATTCAAGGAGACATCATGGAACGGGAATCCATGGAATTCGACGTCGTCGTCGTGGGCGGCGGCCCGGCCGGTCTGGCCTCGGCGATACGACTCAAGCAACTGGCGGCGGAAAAAGGCGGTGACGTCAATGTCTGCCTGATCGAGAAAGGTGCCGAAATCGGCGCCCACATCCTGTCCGGCGCCGTCATGGACCCGCGTGCCCTGAGCGAACTGCTGCCCAACTGGAAGGCAGACGGCGCCCCGCTCAACGCCCCGGTTTCCGAAGACCGTTTCTTCATCCTGTCCGAAACCGGCGCCACCCAGATGCCGAACAGCATCCTGCCCGGATGCTTCCACAACGAGGGCAACTACGTCATCTCGCTCGGCAATGTCTGTCGCTGGCTGGGCGAACAGGCCGAAGCGCTCGGCGTCGAAATCTACCCCGGCTTTGCCGGTGCCGAAGTCCTGTTCGACGACAATGGCGCGGTCAAGGGCGTCGCTACCGGCGACATGGGCCGCCTGCACGATGGCTCCGAAGGTCCGAACTTCCAGCCGGGCATGGAACTGCTCGGCAAATACACCTTCTTCGCCGAAGGTTGCCGCGGCCACCTCGGCAAGCAGCTGATCGCAAAATTCCATCTCGACAAGGATGCCGATCCGCAAACCTACGGCATCGGCCTCAAGGAATTGTGGGAAATCCAGCCCGACAAACACCAGCTCGGCCTAGTCGTGCACAGCGGCGGCTGGCCGATGCAGGCGGACACCTACGGTGGCGGCTTCCTCTATCACCTGGAAAACAACCAGATCGCCGTCGGTTTCGTCGTCGGCCTCGGCTACGAGAATCCGCACCTGTCGCCCTACGAGGAATTCCAGCGCTACAAGACGCATCCGGAAATCCGCAAGTTCCTCGAAGGCGGCAAGCGCATCGCCTACGGCGCCCGCGCGCTGACTGCCGGCGGCCTGCAATCGCTGCCCAAGCTGACCTTCCCGGGCGGCGTGCTGGTCGGCGACGATGCCGGTTTCCTCAATGCGGCACGCATCAAGGGTTCGCACTGCGCCATCAAGACCGGTGCGCTGGCGGCCGAAGCCTGCTTCGAAGCACTGGCCGCTGGGCGCCAGAACGACGAATTAACGGGCTACCACGAGTTATTTAAAAACAGCTGGTTATACGATGAACTTCACAAATCACGTAACTTCAAGCCGTGGATGGCCAAGGGTCTGAAATTCGGCTCGCTGATGTTTGGTATCGACCAGCTGGTCTTCGGCGGCAAGGCGCCGTGGACCCTGCATCACAAGACGCCGGACTACGCCAAGCTGAAGCCGGCCAGCGCATGCCCGAAGATCGATTACCCGAAACCGGATGGCGCACTCACCTTCGACCGCCTGTCCTCGGTCTTCCTGTCGAGCACCAACCACGAGGAAGACCAGCCCTGCCACCTGCAACTGAAGGATGCCAGCGTCCCCATTGCGGTCAACCTGGCCAAGTACGATGCGCCTGAGCAGCGTTACTGCCCGGCCGGGGTGTATGAAATCCTCGGTCAGGAAGAAGGCCAGCCCCGCCTGCAGATCAACGCGCAAAACTGCGTCCACTGCAAGACCTGCGACATCAAGGATCCGACCCAGAACATCAACTGGGTCGTCCCGCAGGGCGGCGAAGGGCCGACTTACCCCAACATGTAACCATCGACTTCCGACATGCCACAGTTCTCGTCCACGATGACGTGGAATTGCGGCTTATCGGTTTATAATCCTTGGGCTTAACCCCCCTAGGGAGAACAACACATGGGCTTTCTTGCCGACAAGAAGATTCTGATCACCGGACTGCTGTCCAAGCATTCCATTGCCTACGGCATCGCCAAGGCCTGCCACCGTGAAGGCGCCCAACTCGCCTTCACCTACCAGAACGAACGTTTCGAAGACCGCATCAAGAAGTTTGCCGCCGAATTCGGCAGCGACATCACCATTCCGGTCGATGTCAGCAGCGACGAACAAATCGACAACCTGTTCGTCGAACTCGGCAAGCGTTGGGATGGTCTCGACGGCCTGGTGCATTCCATTGCCTACGCGCCGACCGAAGCCATCGAAGGTGACTTCCTGAACGGCATCTCCCGCGAAGCCTTCCGCATCGCCCACGACGTCTCGTCGTACAGCTATGCCGCGCTGGCCAAGGGCGCCCGCCCGCTGATGCAAGGCCGCAAGGCATCCCTCCTCGCCCTGTCCTACCTGGGCGCCGAGCGGACCATGCCGAACTACAACACCATGGGCCTGGCCAAGGCCAGCCTGGAAGCCGCTACCCGCTACTTGGCCTTCTGCCTCGGCCCTGAAGGCATCCGCGCCAACGCCATTTCGGCCGGTCCGATCAAGACCCTGGCCGCTTCCGGCATCGGCAACTTCGGCAAGCTGCTCGCCTACAACTCGCACAACGCCCCGCTGCGCCGCAACGTGACCATCGAGGAAGTCGGCAACGCCGCCGCCTTCATGCTGTCCGACCTGGCCAGCGGCATCACCGGCGAGATCATGTACGTCGATGGCGGCATGAACACCACCGCCCTGGGCAACGCGGACCCGCTGCCGGCCTAAGCCACAGCCCGCTCGCTACCCAGCAAAACGCCGATCGAATCCGATCGGCGTTTTTCTTTTCCGGAGCAGGAATTCCGCCCAACAAAAAAGCGGGCCGCAGCCCGCTTTTTGACATGGTGTTGAAGCTGCTTATTTTTCCTTGGCTTCCAGCGCAGCCTGGTTGATTTCGACCTTGTAGCGCGCACGCAGGGCCGCCAGGTAGGACTGGACCTCTTCCTTGGCCAGCATGGTATTGAGCTGCTGCAGCATGCCCTTGCGGGTCGCATCGTCCATCTTGTCGCCCGGAACGACCTTGTTCAGCTTGACCAGCACATAGCCGCTGCCCGGCAGCTCGACACCGGTGTAGGCCGGCAGCTTGCCGGTTTCCAGACGGAATACAGCCTGCGCCTCAAGCGGGGAGATTGCCTTGAAATCGACGCGGGAAACCGTCTTGGCGGTGCCCCAGGCCAGCTTGTCGTCGCCCGTCTTGAGGGCTTCCAGCTTTCCGGCGCCGTCCTTGGCCGCCAATGCCTGGGCTTCCTTACGCTTCAACATGGCTTCGATGCTCGCCTTGACGCCATCGAAGGGCTGTAGCGCGGCCGGCTTGTAATCGGCAATGCGGGCGGCGACCAGGGTATTCGGCGCGACCTCGACGGCTTCGGTATTGCGCTTGTTCTTGATCGAATCACTGGAGAACAGTGCGGCCAAGACCTTCTCGTTACCCATCACGCCATTGGCCGGGTTGGCCTGGCGGCCCAGCCAGTCGGTCTGCTTGACGGTCAGCTTGAATTTCTCGGCCACCGGAGCGAGGCTGTCGGACTGCTCGTATACCGTGTTGCTGAAGGCTTCGGCAGCTTCGGCAAACTTGCGCGCGGCGGCGGTCTTCTTCAGCTCGGCCTCGATCTCGCCGCGGACTTCGGCCAGCGGCTTTTCCTTGGCGGCGTGGATGCCGGTCAGCTTGATGATGTGGAAGCCGAAGTCGGATTCGACGACGCCGGAGATTTCACCTTCCTTGAGCGCGAAGGCGGTGTCCTCGAAGGGCTTGACCATCATGCCGCGGCCGAAGAAGCCGAGATCGCCGCCCTTGGAGGCAGAACCCGGGTCGTCGGAATTCTTCTTGGCCAGATCGGCGAAAGCAGCCGGGGTCTTGCGGATTTCAGCCAGCAGCCCTTCGGCCTTGGCTTTCGCCTTGTCCTTGCCCAGCTTTTCGGAGGCAATCAGGATATGGCTGGCGCGGCGCTCTTCCGGCTGCTGGAAACGGTCCTTGCGACTGTCGTAGGCAGCCTTGACCTCGGCTTCGCTGACCGTCAGCTGGGCGCCGATGGTTTCCATCGACAGGACGACGTATTCAGCCTTGGCCATTTCCGGCGTCTGGAATTGCTGGCTGTTTTCGTCGTAGAACTTCTTGGCGGCATCGTCGGCCAGCTTGACCTTGTCGAGGTAGCTGTCGAGGTTCAGGCGATATTCGACGATTTCACGCTTTTCGGTCTGCAGGGCCAGCAGGCGGTCGCTGACCGTGCGCGGCACCAGGCTGGATTGACCAAGGGCACCAGCCAGTTGCTGCATGGTCAGATCCTGGCGCAGCTGGGCTTCGAAGCCTTGTGGCGTCATGCCCTGGCCGCGCAGTGCCATTTCGTAGCGCTCGTTGGAGAACTTGCCATCGACCTTGAAGGCCTCGACCGAACCGATCATCTGACGAACCGCATCGTCGCTCGCGAACATGCGGCTCTTGCCGGCTTCGACCAGCAACAGGCGCTGGTTGATCAGGTCATCGAGAATCGCCTTGCGCGCTTCCGGATTCTCCAGCATCTTGGGATCGAACTGGGCGCCCATCTGGGTGCGCAGCCTTTCCTGCTGTTCGCGCAGGGTTTGCTGGAACTGCTGCTGGGTGATCTTCAGGTCGCCGATGGCGGCCACGTCGCTGCCGGCCCCGGAGTTGCGCATGTAGGAATCCACGCCGAAAAAGGCGAATGGCAGGGTGATCAGCGCAAGGAAAACCTGGACGATTCTTTTGTTGTTGCGGACTGCGTCGAACATGAGCAGAAAAATCCTTCGGATGCGTTCAGAAAGGCAAAAAGCGGCTTGCCCAAAAGGGGCAATGATACCGTAGTTTGCCCTACCCTATTTGATTTGGACGCTGGAAAACAGGATGCCCAGGCGCCTCACAGCGTCCTCGATTTCCGGGGTATGCGGGTTGCCGCAATTCAGGCGCAGGCAATTGCGGTACATGCCACTGGCCGAAAACAGGTCACCCGGCACGTAAGTCAGGTTTTCAGCTATGGCCTGCTCGTAGAGCGCCGTCGTGTCGATGCCTTCGGGCAACTCGACCCACAGCACATAACCGCCGCGCGGCTGGGCGATGCGCGTCCCGGCCGGGAAATGCTGGCAGACCGCCGTGCGCATCGCGTCAACCTGGTTTTCGTAGCAGCGCCGCAGGGTGCGCAGGTGGCGCTCGTAGGCGCCGGACTCCAGGTATTCGGCCAGCACGCGCTGGGTGATCGGATTGGTGGCGCCACTGGTGATGGTTTTCTGCAAGGCGATCGCCGCCCGTCTATGCCCGGCGGCGACGAAACCGATGCGCAAGGCAGGCGACAGGCTCTTGGAAAACGACGAGCACAGCATCACGTTGCCCTGCGTATCGAAGGCCTTGATCGGCCATGGGCGCTCGTCGCCGAGATGCAGATCGCCGTAGATGTCGTCTTCGATGACGGCCACGCCGCGCGCGGCGGTCAGCTTGGCCAGCAATCGCTTGCGCTCGTCCGGCATAACGCAACCCAAGGGATTGCTGCCATTGGAGACCAGCAGGCAGGCGGCGACGCCGCCGTTGCGGGTGGCCAGATCGAGGGCCTCCACCGACATGCCGGTGCGTGGATCGGTGGGGATCTCCAAGGCGCGCAGCCCCAGGGTTTCGAGCAACTGCAGCATCAGGTAATAGGCCGGCGACTCGACGGCGACCGTATCGCCGGGCCGGGTGACGGCACGCAGACAGAGCCCGAGCGCCTCGGTGCACGAATTGGTAATGACGAATTCGTCGCCTGGCGAAGGTCCGCCCCAGGACAGGGAGCGCCGCACCAACTGGCGCACCAGCGCCGGATCGTCCATGTTGATGTGGCTGCCGCTGCACAGCAAGGCGGGATGGCGGCGTGCCACACCGGCGTACAACCGGTGCAAGGCGGCCACCGGCAGCAATTCGGAAGCCGGCAAAGCAGCGGCCAGCGGCGCGACGCCCCGCCGCGCTCCGGCTTGCAGCACGCGTACCAGGCGTTGCGAGATATCCACCGCGATTGGCGTTTCCGGCGTCGAGCGCAACTGCGGCTCGGCATGCACCGGCCGGGCTCGCCGCACATAGAAACCGGATTGCGGACGGGCCTCGATCACGCCGCGATTCTCCAGTTGACGCATGGCCTGGACCACTGTGCTCACCGACAGGCGCCGCTCCTGGGCGAGCCGGCGCACCGACGGCAGGCGATCTCCGTGATTGAGGACGCCGCCAGCAATCATTCCCGCCAGTTCGTCGGCCAGCTTTTCATAACGCAAGAGTTCGTCTGTCATGCCACACCAATACAGTAGAGTGCATTTACCAGCAATACAGTTTCCATAAATCGGAATTGTATTGGTCACAATTTAACTTTGTTGTGACTGTATCACTCAATGCGGCACGCCTACACTGTTCATCCAAGCATCGTGGAGAACGTGATGAAAATCGATCTGGCGGGCGGCGAACTTTGCCTGGATGAAAACAGGCCGCTGAGAATGGCCGGGGCTAGCGGACTGTATGTCCATTGCCTCAGTGGAACGGTCTGGATCACGACGACCAATGAGCCGGGGGATATTTTTCTGGGCGCCGGGCAAAGCCACCGTATAGGCAGCGGACTGCTAACGCTGATCGAAAGCGTCGGTCAGGCACGGATTCGACTCGAGTATCCCGCAGCGGACCGCCTCATGAAAGGCTGGCCGGGTCTTCTGACCCGAGGATTTTGCGCCACGCGCCGGGCGGCCGGCGACCTGCTGGCTACCAACGCGCCCTAGTCAAACAGGCAGGGCTGCATCGGGACAAGGTTCTCCCGCTTGACCGTCAGCCGGACCGGAACGCCCTGCCGGCCGATGGCTTCGACCACCATGCGACCGCCGGAAGCCTCGGCGATGACCCGCACATTGCGCTCCGATTTGCTGCTCCGTCCGCGATAGGCGACGAAAGCGCCAGCGTCGGGCAACCAGGGTGACTTGTCTCTGTGCATGGTGGTTTGTGCTGTCGTTCCAGACCTTGAAAGCCTACCTTCGAATACATCGAACGCAATACTGTACATCTATACAGTTATCGGTTACTGTACACCCACAGCCAGAAAACTGGTGATTTATACAGTAATCCTGACACACATTCGGAGGTCATCATCATGGAACGCATTCAGAAACTGTTTGAACTGCTGGCCGGCATCTCCGCCGAAGAAGATGCCCGCCTGGCGCGTGCCAAGGCGATCTTTGCCGACAAGCACGTGGATGTCTCGACACTGAGCATCCCCGCCTGCTGGCGTCGCAAACAACGGGTCAGCCTGTAATGAAAAAGGCGGCTGCAGCCGCCTTGATACCCCGCTGGGATCGGAAAGTGGCTATAAGCTCAATCGTTGCCATTCTGCGATTTCAGCGCCGCCTTGATCGCGTCCTCGCCCAGATCGGGACACACTTTCTCGATGAAGGCATGGGCGTAGCTGCGTAGATAGGTGCCGCGGCGCACGGCGATCCGGGTAGTGTTGGCGGGGAACAGGTCGGGCACGGGAATCAGCGCCAGATTGCGATCCTGCTCCCGATCGTAGGCTACCGAGGCGACGATGCCGACACCCAGGCCAAGGCCGACGTAGGTCTTAATCACGTCGGCATCGATGGCCGACAGCACGATGTCCGGCACGATGCCGGCGTCGGCAAAGCCCTTGTCCACATGCGCCCGACCGGTGAAGCCTTCGTGATAGGTGATGATCGGGTACTCGGCCAGGGCCTCGAGGGTCACTTTTTCGACCGACAGCAACGGATGCCCTTCCGGCACGATTACGGCGTGGTACCAGGAATAGAACGGGAAGGAGGCCAGCTCGGGAACGCTGTCCAGCGACTCGGTGGCGATGCCGACGTCAGCCTGGCCGTTTTCCACCAGTTCGGCAATTTCGCGCGGGCTGCCCTGCAGCAGGGTCAAATGGACCTTCGGGTAATCCGACTTGAACCACTTGATGATCTTGGGCAGGGCGTAGCGTGCCTGGGTGTGCGTGGTCGCCACGACGAAATGCCCGGTCTCGCGGCTGGCGAACTGGTCGGCGATGCGGCGCAGGTTGTCGGTGTCGAGCAAGATGCGCTCGACCACCTGGACCAGTTCCTTGCCCGGCTCGGTCAGGCCGAGCAGGCGCTTGCCGCGACGCACGAAGACCTCGATGCCCAGCTCGTCCTCAAGGTCCTTGATGTGCTTGCTGACGCCGGGTTGCGAGGTGTAGAGCGCATTGGCCACCTCGGTCAGGTTGAAATCCTGGCGGACGGTCTCCCGGATGATGCGTAGTTGCTGGAAGTTCATGTTGTTCTCTCTTCCCTGTCGCGGCCGTCAGGCGGCCAGCTTTTCGTTGTCGTTGAACACCCGGATATTGCGCGGCCGCACCGATACCTCGTCGCCTTCGCGCAGGCCCAGTACCGCCAGGGTGTCGCGGAGGATGGAAACCTCCAGCAGATCGCCGTTCTGACGGGTCAGTTCGACCTGAGCCAACTGGCGCAGCCAGCGGCGCAATTCCTTGCGCACCTTGGCATCGAGCGCGCCAAACGGCTCGTCGAGCAGCAGCACCTTGGGTTCGACCGCCAAGGCGCGCGCCAGGGTGATGTGCTGGCGCTGGCCGCCGGACAGTTGCGACGGGAAGCGGTCGGCCAGCCAGCCGAGCTGGACCAGTTCGAGCTGACGCGTCACGCGCTTGCGGATTTCAGCCTCGCTCGGACGGAACTTGCGCGGCTTGACGCGCAGTCCGAAGGCGACGTTGTCGAACACCGTCATGTGGCGGAACAGCGCGTAGTGCTGGAAAACGAAGCCGACTTCACGTGGCGGTCGGAGGCATCGTCGCCTTCGAGCAGGATTTGCCCCTGATCGGCCGATTCCAGGCCGGCGATGATGCGCAGCAGGATGGTCTTGCCGCAGCCGGACGGGCCGAGCAGCGCCACGAGCTCGCCGGACGGGATATCGATGAACACGTTGTCCAGCGCGTGAAAGGCACCGAAGTGCTTGCTGATATTGCGGACGGCGATACTCATGAAACGGTCTCCTGAAACGCTTCGCTGCAGCCTTGCAGCGTTGATGAGACCAGTTTATTTAAGCATCCTTATGATCAGAAATAATAAATTATTAAATACAAATTCAAATTAAGAATATAACCCCCTCCGGGGTCAGCGGTTCCGCTCGTCGCTACACCGCTCTGGCGCAACAATCGCCGCTTCCTCCTCGGCGGTCAGCACCGTCGAGCGCGATTCCTTCGGCCCCCTCGGGGCATCGTGTGCGAATTCTTGCCTACGCCATTTCGCCACCGTTTTCGAGATGATCCCATGCTGCGCAAGCAGCGTTCTCAGACCCTGGACTATGTGCTATCGCTCGACGCACTGCCTCTGTCGTGCGGAGCGCATCCGTGTAGTACCTGTCCCATAGTTCCTCCCCCCGTAGCTGGGTGGTCAATTACACCAGCACACCGAGGGACTAAACATCTGAGTCAATAGCGGGTGACACGGCGGCCGTGGACACGGCGGCCTGCTTAGCCGCCACGCCGCTCAGCAAACAATACGAGTACCTCACCCTGCAGTAATAAATGCTTACATCTCGGTACTGAAAGTCGGACGGGTCAAGGCTAGGCTGAGATCATGATTCAGTTGACCGTACACACCATGAACAAATCGATAGTGCTTCTGATCAGTGCCTTTCTGCTCGGCGGGACGGCTTACGCCGAGGAAGTCGTCGTCGACAAGACCAAGGCCGCCGTCGAGCACGGCGCCGAAGCTACGGCGCATGCAGTGAAGAAAGGCGTGACAGCTGCCGGCAACGGCATCAAACGCGGTGCCGAGGCGACCCGCCACGGCATCGAAGTCGGTGTTCACGCCACGGAACGCGGCGTGAGACGGGGCGCCGAAGCCACCGGCCGTGCCATGCATACTGTGGCCGAAAAGGTTTCCCCCTCCGGCGGTTCGCACCACCCGGCAAGCGACGGCAAGTCCGAAGACTGATCACGCTTTCAAGAGGGCCGGTGTAAGCCATTTGGGTTCCTGATGCTGCTCTCGCAGAGTGGCCGCTCCGCCCGTCGCTAGGCGAACTTGTGGCGTGACAAGCGTCGGGAAAACAGGCGTCAGGAAATCCGAATTTACGTGCCGTCCGGTAAAAAACGGGGAATTGCTGGTTGCCAAAAATAGTCAAATGGGGAGGACGCTTTACCCTCGGTTTTTTTTGCACCAGCGGAGGTCCTGAAGTTAGGTCAGTTCCGGGATGTTGCCGACGTAAGAATGACTCGATTGTGAACGCCTTCGTATTGCGGAGGAACGTATATGATGAGTTCGGTGCTGGGCGTGACAACCTCGCCGTTGAGCATCAACACCAGTTACCCGGTCGCCCCTGCCAGCGCACTCGGGGCGCCGCAGCAGGTGAATCTTTTCGCCCCCGGCCTTCTTGGCGGCAGATCGACGGTGGTGGAACTCTCCGGGCTGGGCCAGGTGCTGTCTGCGGCAACCGCTTTTCAAGAACAACTCGCGGTTTTGCAACCTGGCACGGCGACCAGCGGCGGCGGTCAAAACTTTGGCAACGATCTGGCCAGTCTGTCGGCAGAAGCACAATCCTTTGTCGACGCGTTCAACAACCTGCAGAGCAATATTGCCAACGGCGGTGTCGGCAGCCCGTTCGGCGGGGGTTCGGCCTTGGCTTCCAGAGTAGCCTCGGCGCTCGATACAGCGGTACAGGGGAACTTTGCGAACGACAGCTCAGCCCTCGGGAACCTGGAACAAATAGGGATTGTCTTCCAGCCCGCCCAATTGCCCGGCGGCAGCAACTTGAGTATCGACCTTGCCAAATTAAAATCGGCCTTCCAGGGAGATCCCAAAGGATCTTTTTCATTGCTGGCACAGGCGGCCATATCCCTCGGCAGGTTGGCCGGCGATTACGTCACGCAGGTAACACCACAAGTTTCGGGGTTGAGATCGCTGGTGCAAACCTTGGCATCCAGCCAGTTTGCAGACAACAGCCTGCTCCTGCTGAGCCGGACGAATGGCGATTCAAATTTGGCCGACCTGCTGGCGCTGGAAATGGATTTTTCCAATGGGCAGCGGAATGCCTACAGTCCAACGCTACGACAAAGTTTTCTGGCGATGAGTCAGTTCAATCTGGTATCAACCTTACTCGGCTAAGCAGCATGTCGCTGACCGCCTACCGTCGACACTTCACGTAGTTCTGATCACATGCCCCGCCATCGCCGGTCGGCATCGGCGACTTATCGATATCGCAAGCCCGTACAGGCATTACCACGTCGGC
>DATGXM010000199.1:0-4618 GCA_035298985.1 Azonexus sp.
GGGTGCTGCCGGTGCATGCCGGCGGCCGGCTCAAGCAGTGGCTGATGCTGCTGCGCCGCCACTATCCGCAGGCCGAGGCGCTCTACCAGTGCCTGCGTCCGGTCAAGGCGGCCGAGGATATCGACCGCCTGCTGATCGAAGCTGGCATCCTGGACGCCGGTTGCGACATCCTGCCGCTCGCCGCCTGAGGGAAGGCTGATGGAAGGCAACTCCCGCTTCATCAGCAGCGCCCAGAGCGGTCCGCACGACGATCTCGACGGGCTGGTCCGCCGCCATCTGGCTCACCCCTTCCGCAAGCCCATCCTCGACTACAACCGCGAGGCGTTTGGCGCGGCCATGGCCGCCCGCGACGCCTGGAACCCCGCTGCGCCGCTGATCCTCGATGCCGGTTGCGGCGTGGGATGGAGCACGCTGCGTATCGCCGAGTCCTTTCCCGATCATTTCGTCCTCGGAGTCGATCAGTCGAGCGACCGGATCGGCCGCGGCAAACCGATGGAACTGCCGGCCAATGCGCTGCTGGTGCGTGCCGACCTGGTCGATTTCTGGCGCTTGCTGGCCGAGCACGGCATCCGCTTGGCGCGCCACTACAACCTGTACCCCAACCCGTGGCCGAAAATCGGCCATCTGGCCCGGCGCTGGCACGGCCATGCGGTATTCCCGGTGTGGCGGGAGCTGGGCGGCGAGCTGGAGTGCCGCAGCAACTGGCGCATCTACATCGAGGAAATGGCGCAGGCCCTGACGGTGCTCAGCGGCCAGCCGGTGAGCGCCGAGCCGTGGCAGACCGACGATCCGATCACGCCCTTCGAAAAGAAATACCTGGCCTCGGGCCATGAGCTGTGGCGCTGCCGGGTGGATTTGCGATGAGCGTCTGCCAGAGCTGCGGCGCCTGCTGTGCCAGTTTCCGCGTCGATTTCCATCCGGCCGAACTGGCCGGCGGGGCCTTCGCCTGGGAGGAAGGCGTATCTCCGGCGCTGGCCGTTCCGGTGACAGCCAGCATCGTCCGCATGGGCGGGACCGATGCCGCCGCGCCGCGCTGCGTTGCGCTGGCCGGCGAAGTCGGCGTCGCTGTGAACTGCACCATCTACGACGCCCGGCCGTCGCCGTGCCGGGAATTCGATACCGAACACGCTGCCTGCAACCGGGCACGGCAACGCTGCGGCCTGCCGCCGCTCTGATTCCGGCAGGTGTTCAGGAAACACCGAAGCGTTAGAGGACGTCATTCCCGCGCAGGCGGGAATCCAGAATATCAACCAAACTGGATCCCCGCCGGCGCGGGGATGACGACTAACATCTTCGTCAACTGCCGCCGCCGCGGTAGGTGGCGAGGTGGATGCTGGTTTCGGACGTCTGGATACTGCGGATCAGGCGGATTCTTTCCAGTATTTCCGACAATTCGTTGAGGTTCTCGGCGCGCAGTTCGGCCAGCAGGTCCCAATGGCCGTTGGTGTCGTGCAGCGCCGCGACGCCCGGTTCGCCGAGCAGGCTGGCGATGACCGAGCGCGTTTCGTTGCCGGCGACGACGATGCTCATCCAGGCGCGGATTTCCGCCGGTTGCGAGTCCGGGCGCAGTTGCACGGTGTAGCCGACGATCACGCCTTCGTTTTCCAGCTTGGCGATACGGTTGGTCACCGTGCCGCGCGACACCTTCAGCTTGTGGGCCAGCGTGGCGACGCTAGTGCGGGCGTTTTGGCGCAACAGCCCGATGAGTTGCCGGTCCAGTGTGTCCATTTTGTCGAAACGCCAGAATAATGTGTCACTATGTTCAATCAACTGCCGAAATAAGGCAATGATTGCTATTTTGGCTGGCACGCATTTCGAAGATGATGTTGGCAAGAGTCTGCACTAACCAAGGAGCCGACCATGCTTGCCAACAGACCGCTACATACCCGTTTCCTGAGCGCCGAGCGCGCCGCCCGGATGATCATGCACCAGGGCCTTGCCGCCTGCCTGGAGCGCATGGCCGCCTATCTGGTCGAGGATTACCGCCGCTGGCCGGAATTCGACAAGACACCGCGGGTGGCCAGCCATTCCGCTGACGGGGTGATCGAGCTGATGCCGATTGCCGATCACGACCTGTATGCCTTCAAGTACGTCAATGGTCATCCGAAGAACCACCGTCTGGGCCTGTCGACGGTGATGGCCTTCGGCGTGCTGGCCGATGTGGAAACCGGCATGCCGATGCTGGTCAGCGAACTGACCCTGACCACCGCCCTGCGCACCGCCGCCATGTCGGCCGTGGCCGCCCGCACCCTGGCGCGCCCGGACTGCCGGCGCATGGCGCTGATCGGCAATGGCGCGCAGAGCGAGTTTCAGGCCGTGGCTTTCCATCGTCTGCTCGGTATCGGCGAGTTCCACCTGTTCGACAGCGATCCGGCCGCCACCGACAAATTGCAGCGCAACCTCAGCCGTCTGGGCCTGTCTACTCATCGATTCGCCAGCATCCGGGAAGCCGTGCGCGGCTGCGATATCGTGACGACGGCTACCGCCGACAAGACTAACGCCACCATCCTGCTGCCCGACATGCTGGAGCCGGGCATGCACATTAACGCCATTGGCGGCGATTGCCCGGGAAAGACCGAGTTGCATCGCGACGTGCTTGAAATGGGCAGGGTCTTCGTCGAATATGAGCCGCAGACGCGCATCGAGGGCGAACTGCAGCAGATGCCGCCGGAATTTCCGGCCACCGAGTTGTGGCAGGTGTTGACCGGCCAAAGCGGCGGTCGCAGCAGTGCCAGCGAGGTGACCATTTTCGATTCGGTCGGCTTCGCCTTGGAGGATTATTCAGCCTTGCGTTTCATGCGCGATTTGGCTATTGAATTGGGTGTGGATGAGGAGATAGCGTTGATTCCGGATTTGCCCGACCCGAAGAACCTGTTCGGCCTGATCGCCGGGGAAGGACAGCCGCTTCGGCAAAGTGCCCCTGCGCCGGCCGAGGACAGCGATCTTTCCGTTGCCGCCTGATCCTGGATTGGAGAAAGGAATGAACATGCGACCGGTCAGCATCATCGGCGTCCCGACCGATATCGGCGCCAGCGCCATCGGCGCCCGCATGGGCCCGGAGGCCTTGCGCGTCGCCGGTATCGTCGAGGCCACCGCCCGTTACGGCTGTCCGGTCAGCGATTGCGGCGATGTGTCCGGACCGCTCAACCCGCAGCGCGGGCCGGTCGCCGGCTTTCGCCACCTGGACGAAGTGGCGGCATGGAACAGTGCGGTCCATGACGCCGTTTTTGCCGAGCTGGCCAAGGATAGGCTGCCCCTGATGATCGGCGGCGATCATTGCTTGGCCATCGGCTCGATCAGCGCCGTCGCCCGCCATTGCCGGGAACGCGGGCACAAGCTGCGCATCCTGTGGCTCGATGCGCACGCCGATTTCAATACCTCGGTCATCACGCCGAGCGGCAATATCCACGGCATGCCGGTGGCCTGCCTGTGCGGGCATGGCCCGGCGGAACTGACCGGCATCGGCGGCCAGGTGCCGGCGATCGGCCCGGCCGATATCCGCCTGATCGGCATCCGCAGCGTCGATGAGGGCGAAAAGCGCTTCCTGCTCGAACAGGGCGTCGAAGTGTTCGACATGCGCTACATCGACGAAGTCGGCATGCGGCGCACGCTGGAAATGGCGCTCGATGGGGTCGATGCGGACACCCATCTGCACGTCAGCCTCGATGTCGATTTCCTCGATCCGGAAATTGCGCCGGGTGTCTGCACCACGGTGCGCGGCGGACCGACCTATCGCGAGGCGCAGCTGTGCATGGAAATGATCGCCGATACCGGCCGTCTCGGCTCGCTCGATATTGTGGAACTCAATCCGGCGCTCGATCATCGGAACATGACGGCCGAACTCGCTGTCGACCTTGTCGAAAGCCTGTTTGGCAAGAGCACCTTGTTGCGTCTGTATCAATCCTGAATGCGGTCGGGACGCCGGCCGTTGCATTGAAAGAGCCCGCCATGCCCGTCGAGCGCCACACCGTGCTTCGCCTTGCTGCGCACCGCGCCGAGATCGCCCGGCATTGCCGCAGCGACGAAGCAAACTGCGTGGCTGCTCTGGCCGACGCCTACCGCGCGCTGTCGCTCGACGAGACGGCCATCGCCCGGCGCGCGGCGGGGCTGGTCCAGGCCGTTCGCGCCCAGCGCCGGACGGCCAGTGGCGTCGATCATCTGATGCACGAATTCTCGCTGTCCAGCCAGGAGGGCATCGCCCTGATGTGCCTGGCCGAGGCCTTGCTGCGCATTCCGGACAGCGAAACCATGGACCGCCTGATCCGCGACAAGATCAGCCGGGGCGACTGGCGCGCCCATCTCGGGCATAGCGGTTCCTTGTTCGTCAATGCGGCGACCTGGGGACTGATGCTTACCGGCAGCCTGGTGGCGACGCAGCAGGAAGATACGCTGGGCAGCGCCCTGTCCCGCTTGATTGCCCGGGGCGGCGAGCCTCTCATCCGGCGCGCTGTCGAATTCGCGATGACCGTGCTCGGCCAGCAATTCGTCATGGGCGAGAGCATCGTCCAGGCGCTGGAACGCAGCCGCGGCAATGCCGCCCGCGGCTTTACGCACTCCTTCGACATGCTCGGCGAGGCGGCCCTGACCAGCCACGACGCCGAACGCTATGGCCAGGCCT
>DATGXM010000200.1:0-2247 GCA_035298985.1 Azonexus sp.
GGCCGGCACGGCCGCGATGGCCTGGGCGTGGGCCGCGAAGCTGTTGGGCGCCTTGAGGAAGTACAGCGGCTCAGCCGGAACTGCCCAGCCGTTCTTCTCGGCGGCCGCCTTGAAGTTGTTCCACAGCGCGAGCATCTTGCCGGGCCGGCACGGCATCAGCCACTCGACGCCGGCCACGGCCACCCGCTCGTCCGTCGCCGAGTGCTCACCGAACAGGTCGCCGGTGTGCACGGCCAGCGTGTCGCCCTCGAGCACGCCGAACAGCTCGCGGCCCTGGTGGCGGCAGCGCATCCACTTCATTTCGTCTCCTCGTCGGTCGTTGTGTATTCGGCGTCGGCTAGGCGCCCAGAAGCTCCAGCACGGCCTTCCATTCGTCGTCGGTCACCGGCGTGATCGACAGCCGGCTGCCTGGCCGCAGCAGTTGCATCGTCTGCAGCTGCGGCAGCTCGCGCATGCGCTTGAGCGGCAGCAACGCCGTCTTGCGGCGTAGTTTCACATCGACGAGCAGCCAGCGCGGATTGTCGCGGCTGGTCTTCGGGTCGAAGTACGGACTCGTCGGGTCGAACTGGGTTTCGTCGGGGTAGGGCGCACTGCAGACCTCGGCCAGACCGGCCACGCCGGGCTCGGCGCAGGAAGAGTGATAGAAGAGAACGCCATCGCCGATGCGCATCACGTCGCGCATGAAGTTGCGCGCCTGGTAGTTGCGCACGCCGAACCACGGGACGGTCTGCTTCGGCAACGCGGCGAGGTCGTCGATCGAGCACTCGTCGGGCTCGCTCTTCATCAGCCAGTAGGACAAGGGCGTCGGTCCCGAGCGCGAGGGGAAGGGAAGGGTGTCCGCCACGAACCGGGAGCCGCATTCCTGAACCCAGGGGATTCAGGTGGGCGAGGTCAGCAAGGCTTCGGGTTCATCTGACGCGAGACGATCACACCTGCCAGGCGATGTTCCAAGCCCTAGCTCAAAGAGCATCGGTTCAAGGAAATAAAAACCTCCACGAACGCGACGGACGAATTCATTCTACGCGCCGGACCCCTGCCCACAAGGGATCTTGCAGGCTGCTACGGGTGCTATTTCGACGCAATGAATCCCGCTTCGCGCATCAGGTTTTCGTGCCGCTTGTCTTCTTTCACGAGCCATGCGGAGAATTCCGCGCCGGTCATGGAGGTGGGGTTGAAAGCACCTCGTTCCAGGAAGGACTTCCAGTCGGCGGTCCCGCGAACTTTTTTCATCAGATCGACATAGAAGTCACGCTGCGCCGGCGTCACGCCCGGCGCCATGAAGATGCCGCGCAGCATCTGGTACTGCACGTCCAGCCCCTGCTTCTTGCAGGGCGCAATGTCGGACCATGCCATCTTGTCGGTGACCTTTTCCTTGTAGGGCATGGGTGCTTCGTCGAACACGCACAGCGGCCGCAGTTGCCCGGCGCGCCATTGCGCCACCGCTTCAATGGGGTTGTTCACGCTGGAGTCGATGTGCTTGCCCACCAGTTGCACGGCCACGTCGCCGCCGCCCTTGAACGGCACGTAGATGAACTTGCCGCCGGTCTGCTTCTCGATCGCGACGGTGATGATCTGGTCTTCCTGCTTGGACCCCGTGCCGCCCATCTTGAGCCTGCCTGCTCCGGCCGCATTGGCCTTGACGGCCGCCACGTAGTCACCCACGGTCCGGTAGGGCGACTCGGCGTTGACCCACAGCACGAACTGGTCGAGCGCCATCATGGTCACGGGAGTCATGTCCACCCAGTTGAAGGGCACGCCCGTGGCCAGCGGCGTGGTGAACAGGTTCGACAGGGTGATGATGATCTTGTGCGGGTTGCCCTTGTCGCCCTTGACGTCGAGGAAGCCCTCGGCGCCGGCCCCGCCCGACTTGTTGACGACGACGATCGGCTGCTTCGTCAGGTTGTTCTTCGCCGCCACGCCCTGGATGAAGCGGGCCATCTGGTCGGCACCGCCGCCGGTGCCGGCCGGCACCACGAACTCGATCGGCTTGGTGGGCTCCCAGGCCGCGGCCGCGAAGCTGGCGCAGGTGGTGGCCACTGCGAGCAGGCCGGCCCTCAGGCCCTGGCGGGAAAGTCTCGTCGTCGTCATGTTGCCTCCTGGTTTGTCGAACAATGGATTCGGATCGGGTGACTCAGCCCAGGCCGAGCTTGGCGGCCAGGCCGATGCGCTGCAGCTTGCCGGTCGCGCCCTTGGGGATCTCGGCCATGAACAGCACCTTCTTCGGCACCTTGAAGTCGGCGGCCCGCT
>DATGXM010000201.1:0-4251 GCA_035298985.1 Azonexus sp.
ACGGCACCATCCGCCTGGGCGAAACCTTCACCGAAGGCGAGGACCTGCGCTTCACCGGCATCCCGTCCTTTGCGCCGGAAATGTTCCGCCTGGCCCGCATCGGCAATCCGCTGAAGATCAAGCAGCTGCAGAAGGGCCTGCAGCAACTGGCCGAGGAGGGGGCGACCCAACTCTTCCGCCCGATTTCCGGTTCCGACATGATCCTCGGCGCGGTCGGCGCCCTGCAGTTCGATGTCGTCGCCCACCGCCTGGAGCACGAATACGGCGTGCAGGTCATTTTCGAAAGCTACAACTGCTCGACGGCGCGCTGGATCGTCGGCGATGCGGCCGAACTGCGCCAGCTATCTGATCGCTACAGCGCCAACGTCGCGCTCGACGGGGCTGACGATCCGGTCTACCTGGCGCCGAACAACGTGTACCTGAACATGGTCAAAGAAAAGTATCCCAACCTGCGCTTCCTCGAAGCGCGCGAAGTGGCCTGAGAGGGGCTTGACCATGACGATCCGGGTTCAGGAGGCGGATTTCGATATCGGTGCCGAACTGGCCGCATTGCGTGCCGGCGACGCCCGTGTCGGCGCGCTGGCCAGCTTTCTCGGCCTGGTCCGCGACCTGAACGATGGCGCCTCGATTTCGGAAATGACCCTGGAGCACTATCCCGGCATGACCGAGAAGGCGCTTGAGGGCATCGTTGCTGAGGCCAAGGGCCGCTGGGATATCTACGACGCCCTAGTCATCCATCGCGTCGGGCCGCTCAAGCCCTGCGACCAGATCGTGCTGGTCGGCGTGACCAGTGCCCACCGGGGCGAGGCTTTTGCCGCCTGCGAGTTCATCATGGACTTCCTGAAGACCCGCGCCCCATTCTGGAAGAAGGAAGTGACGCCCGACGGCGGCCGCTGGGTCGATGCCCGTGATGCCGACGACAGCGCGGCGGCCCGCTGGCAGAAATAAACCAACGCCGTCAGAAATGAAAAAGGGGAGCCGCGGCTCCCCTTGCCGTTTCCGGCCGGGGCCGGGGATTCGAATCAGGTCCGGAAGCGCTCGACGGTCTGGTGCAGGGCCACCGACAGCGATTGCAGATGGCGGGCGGCGTCGGCCGTGTGACGGACGGCGACCGCGCTCTCTTCGGACATCTGGGCGATGGTTTCCAGCTTCTGGGCGATGTCGTTGCTGGCGATGCTCTGCTCGGTAATCGAATCGGATATGCCATTGACCACATCGGTGACGCGTAGCGCGCCGTCGCGGATCTGGTTGATCGAGTCGCCCGCCCGATTGGCCAGCTCGACCCCGCTGCTCACCTGTTCGACGCCAGACTGCATGCTGCTGACGGCGTTGCGGGTACCGGTCTGGATCTTGACGACCATGTCGGTGATTTCGGTGGTCGACAGGCTGGTCCGCTCGGCGAGCTTGCGGACCTCGTCGGCGACGACCGCGAAGCCGCGGCCCTGTTCGCCGGCACGGGCCGCCTCGATGGCGGCATTGAGGGCGAGCAGGTTGGTCTGGTCGGCAATGTCCTTGATGGTATTGACGATGGACGTGATGCGGTCGGACTGGCGGCCGAGTTCTTCGACGATCTGCGACGACGACTGGACGGCATCGGAAATTTTCCGCATCTCGTGGGCAGCGTTATGGATGACCGCGGCACCGTCCTCGGACAGCGCGCCGGCCTCGCGCGAAATGCCGTGGGCTTCGGAAGCGTTCTCCTTGACCTGATCGATGCTGACCGCCATTTCCTCGACGGAAGCCGCCATCGACGAAGCTGCATCGCTTTGCTGGCTGGCGCGCTGGGCAACCTCTTCCGAGGCGACCAGCAGGCGGTCCGCCGCATCGGCGACCTGCGAGGCATTGCTGACTATGCTCGAGATCATGTTGCGCAGCGTTTCCTGCATGGTCGCGATATTGGCGAGCAGGCTGTCGTCGTTGCCGGCGGTGCGTTCGACGGGGGTGGCCAGGTCGCCGGAGGCAATGCGCTTGGTGATGGCCGAGGCGGTGGCTGGGTCGCCACCCAGGGTACGGACGATATTGCGCGACAGCAGCATCAGCGAAATGGCGATGAAGCCGCCAATGCCCAGGCCCCACAGGGCCAGGCGGATGGCCTGCTCGCGGAACTTGGCATCGACGTCGTCGATGTAGATGCCGGTGCCGATGATCCAGCCCCAGGGTTCAAAGCCTTTGACGTAGGACAGCTTGGGCAGCGGCGCGTCCAGCCCCGGCTTGCTCCACAGGTAATCGACGAAACCGCCCCCGTCGCGCTTGACGACGTTCACGAACTCGACGAAATGCTGCTTGCCCGCGGCGTCCTTGTTGTTGGTCAAGTCCTGGCCCTGCAATTCCGGCTTGATCGGATGCATGACCATCTTCGGGTGATAGTCGTTGATCCAGAAATATTCCTTGCCTTCGTAACGGGCATTGCGCAAGGCATCCATGGCCAGCTGCTGGGCGGTGGCGAGTTCCAGTTTGCCGGCCTTGACCTGTTGTTCGTAGTAGGCGATTTGCGTATGGGCAGTTTCGACCAGGTTGCGGACTTTTTCCTTGCGGTCGTTGAGCAATTCGTTGCGGGAGTTGATCAGAACCACCGCAAATAATGCAACCAAGGCCAGGATCGTGGCGACGGTCATGGCCAACAATTTGCCCCTGAGAGTCATTCCCGAATGTGGCATCTTGTTTCCTCCTTCATATTGCATATTTTGGCGAAATTGCCAAAAACACCATTATGAATTCTACACAAGCCATAGGGTTTTAGGTGGGGGCCATATAGCAAAAGGACTAAGGGATGTACACAGTAACCAGCCGCTTTTGATTGTTGTAAACACCCCATCATCCAGAGGCGGTGGTTGAAATTTCCAAAACGGTCCCTATCTTCCGGGTATCAGCAATTTCTTATTTGGGGAGCTTCCATGCGCCAGGACAAATTCACCACCAAATTCCAGCAGGCCCTGGCCGATGCCCAGAGCCTGGCCATCGGCGGCGATCAGCAGTTCATCGAACCGCAGCACCTGCTGCTCGCCCTGTTGCAGCAGGATGACGGCGCGACCAGTTCGCTGCTGTCCCGGGCCGGCGTCAATGTGCCCGGCCTCAAGCGCGATCTCGAACAGGCCTTGACCCGTCTGCCCAAGGTCGAAGGCCATGGTGGTGAGGTGATGGTTGGCCGCGATCTCGGCAACCTGCTCAACCTGACCGACAAGGAAGCGCAGAAGCGCGGCGACCAGTTCATCGCCAGCGAAATGTTTCTGCTCGCCCTGTGTGACGACAAGAACGAAACCGGCCGCCTGGCCAAGCAGCATGGCCTGAGCCGCAAGTCCATCGAGGCGGCGATCCTGGCCGTGCGCGGCGGGCAGGGCGTCGATTCGCAGGAGGCGGAAGGACAGCGCGAATCACTGAAGAAATACTGCATTGACCTGACCGAACGCGCCGCCCAGGGCAAGCTCGACCCGGTGATCGGCCGCGACGACGAAATCCGCCGCGCCATCCAGATCCTGCAACGGCGCACCAAGAATAACCCGGTGCTGATCGGCGAGCCGGGCGTTGGCAAGACGGCCATCGTCGAAGGGCTGGCCCAGCGCATCGTCAACGAGGAAGTGCCGGAAACCCTGAAAGGCAAGAAGGTACTGGTCCTCGACATGGCCGGCCTGCTCGCCGGCGCCAAGTACCGCGGCGAGTTCGAGGAACGCCTGAAGGCGGTGCTGAAGGAAGTGGCGCAGGACGAAGGCCGCATCATCCTGTTCATCGACGAACTGCATACCATGGTCGGCGCCGGCAAGGCCGAAGGCGCCATCGATGCCGGCAACATGCTGAAGCCGGCGCTGGCGCGCGGCGAATTGCACTGCATCGGCGCCACCACGCTCGACGAATACCGCAAGTACATCGAGAAGGATGCCGCGCTGGAGCGCCGCTTCCAGAAGGTGCTGGTCGAGGAGCCGAGCGTCGAATCGACTATCGCCATCCTGCGCGGCCTGCAGGAGAAATACGAACTGCACCACGGCGTCGACATCACCAATCCGGCCATCGTCGCGGCGGCCGAACTGTCGCACCGCTACATCACCGACCGTTTCCTGCCCGACAAGGCGATCGACCTGATCGACGAGGCCGCGGCCAAAATCAAGATCGAGATCGACTCCAAGCCTGAGGTGATGGACCGGCTCGACCGCCGCCTGATCCAGTTGAAGATCGAGCGCGAGGCGATGAAGAAGGAGCACGACGAGGCTTCGCAGCGCCGGCTCGGCCTGATCGAAGACGAACTGCTGAAGCTGCAGC
>DATGXM010000202.1:0-15452 GCA_035298985.1 Azonexus sp.
ATGAATGAGGGCAGCAGTGACACGTCGGCTCTCCAAAATTTCTGCTTATCATGTGCCAAGCGGGAAGGCTTGCGCCTCCCCGCTTGTGCTTTTTAACCTTCCAATTTTAGCCGAAAATCGCCTTTTCAGGCAAATTCAAGGGATTACACGCGTCTCGACGTAGCGGGCAAAAGTCGGCTTGATAACGTTCATTTCATCGAGCAAAGCCCCGTAAAGCCGACGGCAGGCGGGCCAGTCGACACTCTCGACATCCAGCGTCGCCTGCTCGATTTCCATCGCGCGCCGCCGGGCATGTTCGGCATGGAACATGGCCAGCAGGCTCTTCAAGGTGTGAGCATGCATGCGAACCTCATGGGCATTGGTCGCATCAATGGCCGAACGCAGGCGCTCCAGATGGGCATCCCACTCACCCAGCAGCATGCCGGCCATGGTGGCGAACAACTCGGGCTCGCCGATATCCGCCAAGGCCGCCCCCAGATTGAGCTGCGTCGAGACACCGACCAGCGCGGCGCCCGACTCCGGCGTACCGGCTGCCTGATCCCGCGCCTCGGCCCGCGCCAGGGCGGCATACAGTTCCTCGGAACGCAGCGGCTTGGCCACATAGTCGTCCATACCCGCTTCAAGACAGCGCTCACGGTCGGAAGCCATGACATTGGCCGTCATGGCGATGATATAGACCGGCCGATACTCGTGGGATACCACCCAGCTGCGCCGCATCTCACGCGAACGGATGGCTTCCGTCGCCTCCTCACCGTCCATGACAGGCATCTGCATATCCATCAGGATCACGTCGAAATGCCCGCTGTCGAAAAGCTCGACAGCCTCTGCTCCATTGTTGGCAATCGTCACCTGATGCGACTGGCGTTCGAGCAGACGCTTGGCCAGTTCCTGATTGACCGGACTGTCTTCGACCAGCAAGATTTTCAGCTTCGTTCTGGTGCCCGCCCCGGCATCACCCAAATCGCCCGCGGCCAGCACGAAATCGTCGAGCACCAGTTCGTCGCCGCCTTCGGCCAGCGCCAGCGCATCGGCCAGATCGGCACCGCCCACCGGCTTGACCAGATGGGCCGAGACATCCATTTCCCTGGCCAGCGTCAAATCATGCCGCTGGTTCTCGGTGGTCAGCATCAGGATCAGCCTCTCCCGCCGCCCCGACTTGTTCCAGGCTTCGGCCAGCGCGAAACCGGCAGGCGCCTCCATGTTGGCGTCAAGCACGATGTAGTCGTAGGGAAAGTCGACTTCGCGGCTACGCTCGATTGCGGCCACCGCCGTCGCCCCATCAGCCGACAGCGATGCCTGCACTCCCAACTGCTCGAACAACTGGACAAGGTAGCGCCCGACGGTCGCATTGTCGTCGATGACCAAGGCGCGGCGCCCACGGTATGGCGTTGCCGCAGACGGTTCGGCAAGCACTGCTTCGACGCCGAAACGCCCGGTAAAGGAAAATACCGAGCCCTGCCCCGGCACGCTTTCCAGCCAGATCTTGCCATCCATCAACTGAACCAGACGGGCACAGATGGCCAAACCAAGGCCGGTGCCGCCAAAACGTCGGGTGGTCGACACGTCGGCCTGCGAAAATGCCTCGAAAATGGCCTGCTGCTTGTCGGCAGGAACCCCCATGCCGGTGTCGCGGACCGAAAAGCGCAGAAAGACCGAATGTTCGGTACTTTGGTCGACCTCGACCCTGATCACCACCTCACCGCGGTCGGTGAATTTGATGGCATTGCCGACCAGGTTGATGATCACCTGACGCAGGCGCGTCGGGTCGCCGACAATACGCGGCGGCACATCCGGCCGCACATCGGCGATCAGCTCCAGCCCCTTTTTGTGCGCACCGACCGCCAGAACGCGCACCGCTTCGAGGACGATATCCTGAATGGAAAAAGCCAGCGACTCGAACTCCATCTTGCCAGCCTCGATTTTCGAAAAATCGAGAATGTCGTTCACGATGGTCAGCAGCGCCTCGGCAGACGACTTCACGGTCTTTAGATAATGGCGCTGTTCGGCGTCGAGATCGGTATCGAGCGCCAGTTCGGTCATGCCGATGATGCCGTTCATCGGCGTCCGGACTTCGTGACTCATGTTGGCCAGGAAAGCGCCACGCGCCCGGTTGGCGGCCTCGGCAGCCTCCTTGGCCGAAATCAGCGCCGCTTCGGCCGCCTTGATTTCGCTGATATCGCGCTGCAAGATCAGGACGCGGACCGGATTGCCTTCCGCATCGCGCGCCGCAACCGCCCCGCGCAGCAGGCACCAGCGCCACTGCCCGTCGCGCGCCTTGAAGCGGCACTCAGCCTGGAACAACCCTTCCTGATTCTTGAGGTGCGCATCGATCCGGGTCTGCAAGACCCGCAAATCTTCGGGATGTACCATGCGCTGCCACTGGGCAATGGAATCATCGAGATCGCCCTCGGCATAGCCCAGCATTGCCTTCCACTGCCGTCCGGAATCGATATTGCCGGTGGCGATGTTCCAGTCGGTCAGCGCATCGCCCGACAGCCGGGCATACCAGCCGCTGAGATTGAGTCCGGCATAGGCACGATACGAGGAATCGACGACTCCGAGCAGCTTGTCGAAGCCATCGGCCAGCCCATCCAGCTGGGCCGCCCGGGCCTGCTCGAGAAACTGGCGAAACTGCGGCTCGCCTTCGCCGCCAAAGATTTCCTGAAGCTGTTTCGCCAGCAGCCTGGATTTCATAAGGGCTAGCGCAAGCCGAGAACGTCCTGCATATCGAACAATCCGTTCTTGCGGCCGGCCATGAAGCGTGCCGCGCGCAGGCTGCCCAGCGCATACGGCATACGGCTGCTGGCCTTATGCGTGATTTCTACGCGTTCGCCGATACCGCAGAACATCACCGTATGGTCGCCGACGATATCGCCGCCGCGCACGGTGGCAAAACCGATGGTCGACGGATCGCGCTCGCCGGTCACGCCTTCGCGGCCATAAACGGCGCACTCTTCCAGATCGCGTCCCAGCGCGGCGGCAACCACTTCCCCCATGCGCAGGGCGGTGCCGGACGGCGCATCGATCTTCATGCGATGATGGGCTTCGACCACTTCGATGTCGTAGCCCTGGTTCATGATGCGCGCCGCCATGTCAAGCAGCTTGAAGACAACATTGACGCCCACCGCCATGTTCGGGGCGAAGACAACCGGAATGTCCTTGGCCGCTTCGGCAATGACGGCCTTGCCGTCAGCCTCGAAGCCGGTCGTGCCGATCACCATGCCGACCCCGGCCTGGCGGCACAGTTCGAGATGGACCAGCGTGCCTTGCGGGCGGGTAAAGTCGATCAGCACATCGATATGCTTCAGCCCGGCCGCCACGTCGTCGGTGACGACGACATCCGAGGCCAGACCGGCCAGTTCGCCGGCATTCTTGCCGATGGCCGGGCTGCCCGGCACATCGAAAGCGGCGCCGAGCACGACGCCCTCGCCCTTCAGGGTTGCTTCGATCAGCATGCGGCCCATGCGGCCGCCGGCACCTACGATGCCAATACGGGTTGCGTTCATTTACTGGAATCCAAACATGCTCAAAAAGCGCTGGAAATAACCCGGCTCCTGGCGCGGCGGCAGGGGTTTGTTGGCCGCTTCTCCGGACAGGGAACCCAGATCGACCAGGCGGCTCTTGTTGACCGGCGCCGTCAGTTCGCCGGTTTCAGCCACGTCGACATCGCCGCCGACACGCTCCAGACGCCCGTCGGCATCGAAGAAGACGACGAATTTGCGCGACTCGACCTTGCCGGTCTGCCCGTTGCGGTAGCTATAGACGTAGTCCCAGCGCTGCTGGTGGAAAATATCGGCAACCATCGGCGTGCCGAGCACGAAACGCACCTGCTCGCGGGTTTGCCCCGGTTTCAGCTGGGCGACCATCTCCTGCGTCAGGACATTGCCTTGCTGGATATCGATCTTGTATTCGTTGATAAAGCCCGGCTTCCAAGAACAGGCGGCGATAAGCACACAGGAGAGAGCAAGGAGCGTAAGTCGGGAACGGCGCATTCGGAATTCCGGTTTTTTGAATCGGCTTTGAAGCGGTATATCATACCCGAAATCGGCATCTCGCCCTGACAGAACTATTTCCGGAATCCCTGCAATGACCGATCCGCAAAGCCTCAAGAATATGGGGCTGAAAGCTACATTTCCCCGACTGAAGATTCTCGAACTGTTCGAGAAAAGCACGCTGCGCCACATGACGGCTGAAGATGTCTATCGCATGCTGCTCGCCGAAAACATGGATATCGGGCTGGCCACCGTCTATCGCGTGCTGACCCAGTTCGAACAGGCCGGCCTGCTCGAACGCCATTTCTTCGAATCCGGCAAGGCCGTATTCGAAGTCAATCGGGGCAAGCACCACGACCACCTGGTCTGCGTCGAGTGCGGCAAGGTCGAAGAGTTCTACGACCCCGAAATCGAGAAACGGCAGAATGCGGTCGCCGAGGAACGCGGCTTCACGATCCAGGATCACGCCCTGTACATCTACGGCCGGTGCGCCGGCTGCGGCAGCAAGAAAGCCTAGTCCCCGCCCATGCCCGATTTCGTTGCCGCCAACACGGCGGCCTGGCTGTCTTCGGCCGGGGCGACCTATGTGCTCATCGCTCTGGCCGAATTCGGCGACAAGAGCCAGCTCGTCTGCATGACACTGGCCGCCCGCCACCGTGGCCTGCCGGTCGTCGTCGGCGCCGTGGCCGCCTTCGCCATCCTCAACCTGCTCGCCGTCCTGTTTGGCGCCGCGGTGGCCGCGTGGCTGCCGGAATGGGCAGTCACCCTCGCCGTCGCCGTGCTGTTCGCCTTTTTCGGCACACAGGCCCTGCGCTTCGAGGAAGAGGACGATGACGGGGAAATTGAGGAAAAGCCCGGCCACGGCATCGTCGCGACCACTTTCCTGATGATTTTTGTCGCCGAATTCGGCGACAAGACGCAGATCGCCGTCGCTGGCATGGGCAGTGCTGCAGCGCCAGCCGCCACCTGGGTCGGCGCCACGCTGGCCCTGGCCACGACGTCGGTGCTCGGCGTCTATGCCGGCCGGCGCTTTCTCCAGCGGCTGCCACTGCACTGGATACACCGCGTCAGCGGCATCTTCTTCCTGCTGCTGGCGCTACTCGCCGTACTACGGCTGCTCGGCCTGATCTGATTCCGGGTCGCGTCTGGCCGCTCAGGCCAAAGCCTTGGGGCTCAGCAGTTCGCGAGCATGCTGCAAGGTGATGTCGGTAATCTCGACGCCGCCCAGCATCCGGGCGATTTCCTGAACCCGGCCGTCGTCGTCGAGCGGCCGGATGGCGCTCAGCGTCGCCCCGTTGCGCGTCGCCTTGCTCACCTGCCACTGCCAGTTGGCCTTGGCCGCCACCTGCGGCAGATGGGTGACGCACAGCACCTGCCGTTCGCTGCCCAGTTCGCGCAACAGACGACCGACGATCTCCGCCACGCCGCCGCCGATACCGACATCGACCTCGTCGAAAATCAGGGTCGGCACGCTGGCCGAACGCGAGGTCAGCACCTGGATGGCCAGGCTGATGCGCGACAGTTCGCCGCCCGACGCCACCTTGGCGAGCGGCTTGGCTTCGTTGCCGGCCAGGCCACCGATACGGAACTCGACCTGCTCCAGGCCATAGACCGCGCCGCCATCGACGGCCGGCAAGGCCACTTCGAAACGGCCGGAAGACAAGGCCAGTTGGCGCATCACTTCGCTGACCGCCTTGCCCATTTCCGTCGCGGCCTTCTTGCGCCCGGCCGACAGCTTGCCGGCCAGCGCCAGGTAGGCCTGCTGCGCTGCCGCCGCCTTGGCTTCCAGCGCCGCCAGGTCGGCCGACTCGTCGAGTTCGGCCAGGCGCTGGCGCCAGCCGGCGAGCAGCCCCGGCAATTCCGGCGGTTGCACGCGGAATTTGCGGGCATTGGTCATCACCGCGTCCATGCGGCGTTCGACTTCGGCCAGCCGGGACGGGTCGAGGTCGACACGGTCGGCATAGCGACGCAGGGTGGACACGGCTTCGGACAGCTCGGCCTGCACCGAACCGAGCAGTTCGGCCACTTCGGCCAGCGCCGGGTCGTATTCGGCGAGGCCGGCCAGACGGTCGGCGACGCTGTCGATCTGCCGCTCGCACGCGGCGTCGTCTTCGGCCAGCACGCCCAGCGCGTACTGGGCGCCTTCGATCAGGCTGGCGGCATGGCCCAGGCGGCGATGTTCGACATCGAGCGTCGCCCATTCGTCGTCGCCAAAGGCCAGCGCATCGAGTTCGCCGATCTGCCAGTGCAGTTGCTCGCGCTCGCGTTGCAGGGCCTCGACGCCTTCGCTGGCGCCACGCAAGGCTTGCTCGGCTTCGCGCCAGGTTTTCCACGCCGCCGCCACCTCACGCACCGTCGCCCCCAGGCCGGCATGGGCGTCGAGCAAGGCGCGCTGGGCATCGGCCCGCAGCAGCGACTGGTGGGCATGCTGGCCGTGGATATCGACCAGCCATTCGCCGACTTCGCGCAACTGCTGGACAGTGGCCGGCGAACCGTTGATGTAGGCGCGCGAACGGCCGCCGGCGTCGATCACGCGGCGCAGCATCAGTTCGTTGTCGGCATCGAGATCGTTGGCGGCCAGCCAGGCAGCGACTTCGGGCAAGGCCGCGACATCGAAGGTGGCGGCCACTTCGGCCTTGTCGCAGCCGGAACGGACCACGCCGGCATCGGCCCGCTCACCCAGCGCAAGCGCCAGGGCATCGATCAGGATCGACTTGCCGGCCCCGGTCTCGCCGGTCAAGGCGCCGAACCCGTTTGCGAACTCGAGTTCCAGCCGGTCGACGATGACGAAATCCTTGATGGTCAGATGGAGCAGCATCAGGGCCCTTTCGGCCGTTCGCTCCACTGCAGTTTCTGGCGCAGCATGGCGAAATAGCTGTAGCCGGGCGGGTGCAGGAAGCAGATCTTGTGTTCGGAGCGACGCAGGCGAACGCTGTCACCGGGCAGCAGGTCAAGCGTGACCTGGCCGTCGAAGTGTACGCGCGGGTCGTCGGCGGTGGCGATGCGCAACTCGATGTCGGTATTGTCGTTGACGATGATCGGCCGGTTGGTCAGCGCATGCGGGCACAGTGGCACCAACGCGATGCCGGTCAGCGTCGGATTGAGGATGGGACCGCCGGCCGACATCGAATAGGCGGTCGACCCGGTCGGCGTCGAGACCACCATGCCGTCCGCTCGCAGGTTGTAGATGAATTCGCCGTTGATGAACAACTCGAATTCGATCATCCGGCCGATCGCCCCCTTGTCGATCACGACGTCGTTGAGCGCCATGTTCGAGGCGATCTCCTTGCCGTCGCGCGTCACTTCGGCGGCCAGCAGCATGCGGTTTTCCGGCGTGAAGCGGCCGTCGAGCAGATCGTCCATGCAGGTCAGCATGTCGTCGCGGGCGATGTCGGTCATGAAGCCGAGCCGCCCCTGGTTGACGCCGACCAGCGGCACGCAGTAGCGGGCCAGGCGGCGCGCCGCGTTGAGCATGGTGCCGTCGCCGCCGAGGACGATGGCGAGATCGGCATGGGCGCCGATGTCGTTGAAGCCGCAGGTCACCCAGCGCGACAGATCGACCTTCTTGCCGATATTCTCGGAAGTCTCGCGTTCGATGAATACCGAGGCGCCGCGCTCATAGAGGTATTCGGCCAGCCGGCGCAGCGATTCGGCAATCTCCTGGCTATGGTATTTGCCGACCAGCGCGATGGTCCGGGGAGAGCGGTAGGATGTAAAGCCTCGGTTCATGGGGCTGAATTCTTGCATAAAAATGGCCAGTAGCGCGGCCTCCGGTTTTTTGTACAATCCGGACATGCTTGATGAACGCGCCCGTACCCTGCTGAAGACGCTGGTCGAACACTATATTGCCGACGGACAACCGGTCGGTTCGCGTGCGCTGTCCAAGTTTTCCGGCCTCGACCTGTCGCCGGCCACCATCCGCAACGTGATGGCCGACCTCGAGGAAGCCGGCTTCGTGGCCAGCCCGCACACTTCGGCCGGCCGCGTACCGACGGCCCGCGGTTACCGGCTGTTCGTCGACACCCTGCTCACCGTGCAGCCGATGGAAGCGCACCAGATGGGGCAGATGGAAGAAGCGCTGCATGGCCGCCCATCCAGCCAGATCATTGCCAGCGCCTCGCAACTGCTGTCCAGCCTGACGCATTTTGCCGGCGTCGTCATCGCGCCGCGCCGGCCGAGCAGCCGCATCCGGCAGATCGAATTCCTCAGCCTGTCGGAAAAACGCATCCTGCTCATCATCGTCACCGCCGACGGCGATGTGCAGAACCGCATCATTTCGACCGACAAGGCCTACACGCCGGCCGAGCTGGTCAGCGCCGCCAATTACCTGACGCAGAATTACGCCGGCCTCGACTTCGAGCAGATGCGCCTGCGCCTGTCGGCCGAGATCCGGCAGCTGCGCGACGACATCAAGCCGCTGATGGCCCTCGCCCTCGAGGCGGGCGACGCGGCAATGACCGAAAGCGCCACACCGTACGTCATCTCCGGCGAAAAGAACCTGCTCGATGTCGAGGAACTGTCGTCGAACATGAAGCGGCTGCGCGAACTGTTCGACCTGTTCGAGCAGCGTTCCAGCCTGATGCGCCTTCTCGACGTATCGAACCGCGCCGAGGGCGTGCAGATCTTCATCGGCGGCGAATCGGGCATCGCCCCGCTCGACGAATGCAGCGTCATCGCCGCCCCCTATGCCGTCGACGGCCAGGTGGTCGGTTCGGTCGGCGTCATTGGCCCGACCCGCATGGCTTACGAGCGCGTCATCCCCATCGTCGATATCACCGCCCGCCTGCTGTCCAGCGCCCTCTCCTACAAATCGGATAACTGATGTCCCGTTTTCTTCCCGAGCCGCCGCACCGTCACGGCAACCCGGCGTCGACCGCCGTCGTCCTGGTCAATCTCGGCACGCCGGATGCGCCGACCGCACCGGCCCTCAGGCGCTACCTGAAGGAATTCCTGTCCGACCCGCGCGTCGTCGAAATTCCCAAGCCGCTGTGGTGGCTGATCCTGAACGGCATCATCCTCAACGTGCGCCCGAAAAAATCGGCTAACAAGTACGCCACCGTCTGGATGCCCGAAGGCTCGCCGCTGCGCGTGCATACCGAGCGCCAAGCCAAGCTGCTCAAGGGCCTGCTCGGCCAGCGCGGCCACCAGCTGACCGTGACCTGGGCAATGCGCTACGGTTCGCCGTCGATTCCCGATGTGCTCGCCCATCTGAAGGCCGAGGGCGCTAGCCGCATCCTGGTCGTGCCGATGTACCCGCAATACGCCGCCAGCACGACGGCGACCGTAGTCGATGCCTGTTCGGCCTGGCTGCAGGAAACCCGCAACCAGCCCGAGATGCGCTTCGTGCGCAATTTCCACGATCAGGAAGGCTATCTGGCAGCGCTTGAAAAATCTGTGCGCAACCATTGGCAGGTCAATGGCGCGCTCGGCGACAACGACCGCCTGCTCATCAGTTTCCACGGCTTGCCCAAGCGCAGCCTCGATCTCGGCGACCCCTACTTCTGCGAATGCCAGAAGACCGGGCGCCTGCTGGCCGAACGCCTGAACCTGAAGCCCGAGCAATTCCAGATCTGTTTCCAGTCGCGCTTCGGCAAAGCCGAATGGCTGCAGCCCTATACCGCGCCCACCCTGCACCAATGGGGCGAACAGGGGATACGCCGGGTCGATGTCCTGTGCCCAGGTTTCGTCGCCGACTGCCTGGAAACACTGGAGGAAATCGCCCAGGAAGGCCGCGACGATTTCCTGACGGCGGGCGGCAAGGAATACCACTACATCCCAGCACTCAACGAAGACGACGCCTGGATCAAGGCCTTGGCCGACCTCGCCGAGCAGCACCTGGCCGGCTGGCCGACCCGGACGGCCGTCGCCCCGCAGGCTCTGGAAGCCAGCGCGCGCCAGGCCATCAAGCTCGGCGCCCGCGCTTAAGACGGGTTGAATTTTCAGCGACCACCCATACATCAGAAAAATCTGATGCATGGAGTCCGCAATGCCTGAAAGCCTGCACGTCGTCTGTCCGCACTGCGCGGCGGTCAATCGCATTCCGTCGGCCAAGCTCGGCGATGCACCCCAATGTGGCCAGTGCAAGCGGCCGCTGTTCACCGGCCAGCCACTGGAACTGGGCAGCGCCCATTTCGACCGCCACATAACGCGCAACGACCTGCCGGTGGTCGTCGATTTCTGGGCGCCGTGGTGCGGCCCGTGCCGGACAATGGCCCCGACCTTCCATCAGGCAGCCAGCGACCTCGAACCACACGCCAGGCTGGTCAAGGTCAATACCGAAGCCGAACCGCAACTGGCTGCCCGCTTCAACATCCGCAGCATTCCGACCCTCGCCGTATTTTTGCAGGGTCGCGAAATCGCCCGCCAGAGCGGCGCAGTGGACCTCGGCACGCTGAAACGCTGGCTGCAGCCGCATCTTTACGAACCTTAACTTCCGCTGGCGGCCGCCGTTAACAATGTCTCATCAAGCATTGTGCGGAGGCCGCCATGAAAATCGTCAGTTCCACCCTGCAAATGGCTTCCTCGCATGCCAGTTTGCAGCAGCACGAAGTCCGGGAACGGCTGTCGATGTGGGCTGGGGATCGGCCCGTACGCCGCGAGCAAACCGCACCACCGGCCCAGGACAGGAGTCACGACAGGGTTCGCCTTTCCGACGCAGGGAAGGCTGCCGCGGCCAAAGATGCCTCAGCACCGGCCAGCGATGACGAAAGCGGCGACAGCGATCCGCGCCTGAAGCTGATCCGCTCGCTGATCGAACTGCTGACCGGACGACGGATCGACGTCTTCGACGCCCACGACATCAAAACCGACGCTCCCGACACACCAACTGCCACGGCACCGCCCCCGGCAGAAACGCAGGCGCCGCCGGCCGGTTGGGGAATAAGCTACGACCGCCATGAAAGCTACAGCGAAGCCGAGCTGACCACTTTCTCGGCCAGCGGCAAGGTGACCACGGCCGACGGGCGCGAGATCGATTTTTCGCTGCAACTATCGATGTCGCGCTCCTACCACACGGAGTCGGACGTCAGCCTGCGCCTGGGCGATGCGGCCAAGAAGACCGACCCGCTGGTTCTGAATTTCTCCGGCACTGCCGCTCAACTGACCGACCAGCGCTTTGCCTTCGATCTGAATGCCGACGGTCAGGCCGAGCAGATCAATTTCGTCGCACCGGGCAGCGGCTTCCTGGTCTTCGATCGTAACAGGGATGGCAAGATCAATGACGGCCGGGAACTGTTCGGCCCGACCACCAATGACGGCTTCCAGGAACTCGGCGCGCTGGATAGCGACCGCAATGGCTGGATCGACGAAAACGACCCGGCCTTCAACCAGTTGCAGATCTGGACCCGCACAGACGACGGCAACGATCAATTGCAATCGCTTGCAGCGGCGGGCGTCGGCGCCGTTTCGCTGAGCCGCGTTTCGTCACATTTTGACATAAAAAATAATGACAATCGATTACTTGGACATATTCGCAATTCTGGAATTTTTTTGCAGGAGAGCGGCGCGGCTGGCACAATCCAACAAATCGATTTAACCGCCTGACAAACAAAGGCGGCGATATGGAGGAAATAAGGGATGCCACGCATCGCAGATTTGAAGATTTGGGTTCGTATCACCGCCGCCATCTGGGTCGTGCTGGCCATCATCTGGGCCGGCGCCATCGTGTGGACCACACAGGTCAATCGGGAAACCGCCATCCGCCAGGCGCAGGACTTCGCGCAAAGCATCCATGAAATGACCATGGCCGGCCTGACCGGCATGATGATCACCGGCACGGTCGGCCAGCGCGAGGTATTCCTCGACCAGATCAAGCAACTGTCCATCATCAAGGACCTGCACGTAGCGCGCAGCGACGCCGTCGTCAAGCTGTTCGGCCCCGACACCAAGAGCAAGCGCGAACTCGATGCGGTGGAAAAGCAGGTAATGACCTCGGGCCAGCCCCACATTTCCGTGGAAAGCGCCAATGGCAGCTCCTACCTGCAGGTCATCAATCCGACCAAGGCTTCGAAGAACTATCTCGGCAAAGACTGCATCATGTGCCACCAGGTGCCGGAAGGAACGGTGCTCGGCGTGGTCAGCATGAAGGTGTCGCTCGATTCCGTCGAATCGGAAGTTTCCGCCTTCCGCATCAAGATTGCCGGTGTTGCCCTTGGCGCCCTGGGTGCCTTGCTGGTCATCATCTACCTGATCACCCACCATTTCGTCACCCGACCGCTTGAAGAACTGCGCAAGGGTCTGAGCGATATCGCGCGCGGCGAAGGCGACTTGACGCGCCGCCTGCCGGTCAAGGGCCGCGACGAAGTCGGCCAGTCAGCCATTGTCTTCAACGAAATGATGGAAAACTTCAACCAGTTGGTCCGCCAGGTCCGCGATGCGGCCAGCCAGGTCTCGTCCCGCGTCAGCGCCCTGTCCGACAATGCCGACCGGGTGACCCAGAGCTCGCACCAGCAGAACGAGAAATCCGGCCTGGCAGCGACGGCCGTCGAGGAACTGGTGGTGAGCATCGCCTCCATCGCCCAGAGCGCCGAGCATGTCCAGCATCAGTCGCAGGAAAGTCTGGCCCGCGCCACCGAAGGCGGCCGCAACCTGGATGTCCTGCTTGGCGAGATGAACGTGGTCGAACGCGCGGTCAAGGATATGGCCGATTCGGTCAACAACTTCGTGCACAACACCGAAGCGATCACGCAAATGACTCGCGAAGTGAAGGATATTGCCGAACAGACCAATCTGCTCGCGCTCAACGCCGCCATCGAAGCCGCCCGTGCCGGCGAACAGGGACGCGGCTTTGCCGTGGTCGCCGACGAAGTGCGCAAGCTGGCCGAGAAATCCTCGCGCTCGGCGAGCGAGATCGACGCCATCACCGCCAAGCTGAGCGCGCAATCCGTCTCGGTCCGGCGCAGCATCGAGGAAGGCCTGGAGCACCTGGAAAACAGCCAGTCGGCCGTCACCTCGGTGTCCAGCGTCCTGCAGGCGACCAACGGTTCGGTCGCCGAAGTCGGTCACGGCCTCGATGCCATCGCCTCGGCCACCGAGCAGCAGCGCCGCCTGTCGGGCGACGTCGAAACCAGCATCGAAGCGATTGCCGGCATGGCCCGCGAAAACTCCGGCACCGTCGAGCAGACAGCCGGCGCCGCGCACGACCTCAAACGCCTGGCCGACAGCCTGGCCGGCCTGGTCGGACGCTTCAAGGTCTGAGCGGAATCGACAACAAACCAACGGCCTCGCAAGAGGCCGTTTTCACATCGGCGCCAGTTCGAGGTCGAGGCCGCCACCGAGCCTGGACGGGCCGCCGGTTTGCGAGGCGGCAAGGCTTTGCACGGCCGGCAGGCCCTGCGCGGCGGCAATCCGGTTCACTTCGCGCATCCGCTTGATCATCCGGCCCAGGAGGGCATTGCGGATGCGTTCGAGCAGTTCCTCGGAGGACAAGGCCAGCGCGGCGGCGTTGATTTCGAGGAACAGCGTCGGCTCCAGCGTGACAGCGGTCGAACAACGCAGGTCGCTGGACGGATGCAGAAAAGCGACTTCGCCGACCGGTTCGCTGGTCCCAAGGCGGCACAGTGCCTTGCCTTCGATCGAGATTTCCACCGAACCGGAAATGATCACGCCGAAGAACTTGTTGCGATCGCCCTCGCGCACCAAGGCCACGTTGGGTGACACCTCGCGCCACACGGCGACGCGCAGCACTTCCCAGATTTCGATATTTTCGAATTCGGTGAAGAACTCCAGCTTGCGCAGGGTTTCGAAATGCTTCGTATCCTGGACCGTGTCGTCCTCGTTGACGATCTGGTAACGCACCGCGGACAGGTCCTTGGCCATTTCGGCCCCGTTCCGGTAGCGGTTGTACAGATCCTTCTCCAGCGCCCGCTTCAGGATGGCGTTCAGCCCCTCCGGCAGGTCGGGACGCAGCGAAGTGACGGCCGGCGCATCGGTATTGACGATGCGGTAGATCAGCGTCGCCTGGTTGTTGGCGCGAAACGGCAGGCGACCGGTCAGCAGTTGGAAGAGCAGGACGCCGAGTGAATAGAGGTCAGTTTTCTGGTTAAGCGGATAGCCCTTGACCTGCTCGGGCGACATGTAGGCCGGCGAGCCGACGCCCATGATGAAGGTCGAATCCCGGTCGAGATCCTTGTTCATGTTCAGGGCCAGGCCGAAATCGGCGATTTTCGCCTCGTCGTCGGCGGCGACCATGATGTTGGCCGGCTTGATGTCGCGATGGATGATGCCCTGCCGGTAGGCGGCATCGAGCGCCATGCAGCACTTGAAGATGATGCCGATGACCCGGTGCATGGGCAGCAGCTTGTCGATGCGGGTGTGGTCCTCGAGCGAGAAGCCCTTCACGTACTCCATCGCCAGATAGGCGAAATCCTGCTCGACGACCGCTTCGTAGACGCGGACGATATTGGGGTGATTCAGGCGCTGGGAAACCATGCCCTCGTTCTGGAACAGCTTGCGCATGCGGCGCGACATCGCCCCGCCGTCCGACCCGAAGCGAATCACCTTGACGGCAACCTGGCGCTCCTGGTCGGGGTCGTCGCAAAGGTAGACAGTTGCGGTCGCACCCTTGCCCAACTCACGAACCACGCGGTATTTGCCGATTGTTTCCATTCCGATTGCTGAGAAAACGCAGGGAATTATCCTAGCATGCCGCCCGGCGCGCATAAGCAGTTTCCTGCGCAAAGAAATATTCAACGGGGACTTGAAATCGGACACAAGCCCCCCCAACTACCGAACAGATTTTTTGGAGAAATGCGCATGTCCAACCCTGAAAGCACCCCCGACCCCATGCTGGGCAACGAACCCGCCACCGAACAACCGGCCGCCGAGCCGGTCGTAGACAATGTCGACACTATTCCGAGCATCGAGGAGCAGTTCAAGGCACTCGAACTGAAAGCCGCCGAGCATTACGATGCCTGGTTGCGCGCCAAGGCCGAAGGCGAAAATATCCGCCGCCGCGCCCAGGAAGATATTTCCAAGGCCCACAAGTTCGCCGTCGAAAAATTTGCCGGCGAACTGCTGGCCGTCAAGGACAGCCTGGAAGCCGCCCTGGCCGTGCAGGAACAGACCGTGGAGAGCTTCAGATCCGGCGTCGAGCTGACCCTCAAGCAGCTGGTTTCCGCCTTCGAGAAAAATGCGCTGAACGAGGTCAATCCGGTCGGCGAGAAATTCGATCCGCACAAGCACCAGGCCATCGGCATGGTCGACTCCGAACAGGAAGCCAACACGGTGGTCACCGTGCTGCAGAAGGGCTACACCATCGCCGAGCGCACCCTGCGCCCGGCCCTGGTCATGGTCGCCAAGGGCAAATAAATCACTTGAAATCCGGGGCCCAGCCCCCAATTCACGAACATCGGTAATTCACTTTAGGAAAACACATCATGGGCAAGATCATCGGTATCGACCTCGGCACCACCAACTCCTGCGTCGCCATCATGGAAGGCGGCCAGCCGAAGGTCATCGAAA
>DATGXM010000203.1:0-4354 GCA_035298985.1 Azonexus sp.
TCGACGCCGTTGTAGATCACCTGCAACTTGTCGCGCGCCACCCCGTAGTAACGCACCATCTCGTCGGCGACCATCTGCGAGTTGCAGATCACGGCGCGCAGGGCGGGATGGGTGAACATCGCTTTTTCCGCGCCCAGCACGTAGCGGTGATACGGCGACCAGCGCTGCGTCGCCCGCTGTACGGGGCCAAGAATGCGGGACCGATGATCGAGCCAGGCGGCATGCACGCCGTCGCCGGCACGGAAGATCATGCAGCCGGGGATGCGTTCGTGCGACTGGGTGATGTCGAAACCGCCCTTGACCATTTCGGCCTGCGCTGCGGCAGCGAAACTGCGGTCGCGCGCTGCCCGCCCGCCGAGCAAACGGGAATAGGCTGGGTCGCAGGTGATCTGCCGGAAACCCTCACGTGGTGCGCCATCCCAGTTGCGGGTGATGAGCGTCACTTCGGCGCCGTCGCCGGCCAGCGCGCCGAGCGCACGTTCGACAAAACGCTCGGCCCCGCCGAACGGGTTGTAACGCTGGCGAATGATGGCGATCTTCACGCGCCGAGCAGTTCCTGCGCCGCCGCCATCACTTCGTCGACGGCAATCGAGGTCAGGCAGTCGCTGACCTTGCCGCCGCCGCAACCATCGTGGCCGCACGGCCGGCAAGGATGCACGGTGCTGGCGATGACCCGCGCCGGCACGCCCCACGGCCCCCACTGTTTGTCACCGGACGGCCCGAACAGCACCACGGTCGGAGTGCCGACCGCTGCCGCGATGTGCATGGGCGCCGAATCGACGCCGATGAACAATTTCGCCGCCTGGGTCAGCGCCGCCAGTTCCTTCAGCGACAACTGGCCGGACAGGCTGAACGCCGGCTGTGGCAGGCGGGCCTGGATGGCCTCCAGCATGGTCTGTTCATCCTTGCTCGGCGCGGCGGTCAGCACCACGGCGTGGCCTGCTGCCTGCAAACGCCCGACCAGCGCCGCCATGCGCTCGACCGGCCAGCACTTGAAGAACCAACGCGAAGCCGGATGGACATGGATGAAATCCTTGCCGCTCAAGCCGAAACCGGCCAGATGCTGAGCCACCGCCGATTCGGCCGCCGCCCCCGGAACCAGGGTCAGTCGCCGTTCTGCCAGGCCCGGCTGGATGCCGAGGCGACGCAGGGAATCCAGGTTGGTCTCCGCCATGTGGCGCTGCGGGTTGTGCATGGTTTGGATATGCGTGAAGCTCTGTTTCCAGCGCTTGCTCCGCCCGCGCACCGCCGGGCCGACCGACCAGCGCGGCTTGAGCAGCCGGCACAGCCAGGCGCCGCGCCAATGCTCGGTGAGATGGATGATCAGGTCGTAACCGCGCGCCTGCAGCGCGTTGTACAGCGTCAGTTCGGCCTTGAGCTGGCCCATGGCGCCCAGCTGCTTCCACTTGCGGTCGATGGTATGCACCTGCGCGATGGCCGGGTGCAAGGTCACCATCTCGGCCGTATCGGCATAGACCAGAGCGTCGATCTCGGCCTGCGGCGCGTGCGCCTTGAGCGCCGAGAATACCGGTGAACTGACCAGCACATCGCCGTGATGGCGCAGCTTGATGACCAGCGCCCGGCGGATTTCGCCGACCGGAATCGCATCGCGCAAGGGATTGAAATTTTCCATGCCCGGCATTCTACCGGGGGACATCGACCCGCGTGCAGGAGCCGTAGGCGAAGTTGAGCTCCGTCCACCGCTCCGGCGGCAAGCCCTGCCAATGCGCCAGCAAGGTGCGGATCACCCCGGCATGGGTGACGATCGCCGCTTCCGGCACGGCTAGCGAAGCGACGAAATCCAGCGCCCGCCTCTGTAGCTGTCGCGGCGACTCGCCGCCCGGCGGTGCGTAGCCGGCGACATCGGCCGCCCAGGCATCGAGTTCGGGGCGCGGAATATCGTCCCAGCGCCGGCCTTCCCAGGCACCGAAATCCATCTCGGCCAGGCGGTGGTCGATGATGGGTTGTAGGTGGAGTCGTTCAGCCAGTGCGCGACAGCGGATCAGCGGACTGGTCCATACCGGCAGTCCCCCCGGCAGCTGGCTGCTCAAGGCAGCCAGCGTTTCGTCAATCGCCATCGCAGGCACATCGAGACGACCGTAGCAGCAGCCGGCCTCCACCCTGGGCACGCCGTGCCGGATCAGATACAGGCGCATTTTGACTTAGCGCCTTTCCGGCAGCTGACGGAAACGACGCAGCAAACGCCACGACAGGAACAGCACTGCCAGTACGAAGAGCACCAGAGCGCCAATCATCTCGTGCTCCGGAAAATGCGGCGGAACCAGCGCATTGGCACGGACCGCCAGGGTATGCGCATAAGTCAAAAGCAAGGCCAGGCAAAGCGCAAAACGGGCCATAAAGCCATTCAAGAGGCGTATCGTTTCGTGGCGCCGCGCCGGATCAAGCCAGTAGTCCCGATTGGGGATATTCAGTCCCCTTGCCGAACCATTGGCGCGCAACAGCGGCATGTAAGCCACGATCGCCGGCAGACCGACGGTCAGTGCGAACATCAGCGCCAAGTAGGCCCCCCGCGGCATCCAGCCATCGGCACCGCCCCCCGCGGAGAAATGGGAAGCCACGACATCCGGCAAGCTGCGGCCGGTCAACCAGATTACCCCGCCGAGGCCCAGCAGCACGGCAAGCAGCCATCGGCGCAGGAAGCCATCTTCACTGCCTTCAGTTTTTCCGCCCACGGCACCCCCTTTTGAACAGGCGACACGGCGGCGAACGGAATGCTCCCCACCAGACTTCGCCGCCTATCGTGCCTGTTACCCCACCCCGACTCAAGTGAAGAGCAGCCCCCCATTCGCCGCCATACCCAGGTAGAACGCAATCTCAGTGCATTGCTGAAGCGCGCCCAAGCAATCGCCGGTATATCCGCCCAACCAGCGCCGAAACTTTCGGGCTAGCCATAGGGTCGCCACGACAGCCAACACCACCCCAGCCAGCGCCTTGCACCAAGGCAACGCCGCCAGCGGTGCAACAGCAAAACACAGTGCAACCAGCAGGGCACCACCTGACATCCGGGTAGCCAGCGGTTTGGCCTTGCTCAGGGCGTCGTCGCGGACGTAGTCCATGGTTGCCAGCAGCGTGGTGGCGCAGAAGCGCGATAGCGTGTGGCCGGCGAGCAAGGCGCAGGGCACCAGCGCCGGGGCTAGCGACGACAGCAAGGCGAACTTGCCGAGCAGCGCCAACACCATGGCGATGACGCCGTAGCTGCCGACCCTGGAATCTTTCATGATGTCGAGGATGCGCAGCTTGTCCCAGCCACCGCCTAGGCCGTCGGCGGTGTCGGACAGACCGTCCTCATGGAAGGCGCCGGTGGCGTAGATGGTCGCCGCCATCGACAGCAGGACGGCGACCGGTTGCGGCCAGAGTTGCAGGGCCAGCCAATAGACCAGCGCCCCGATGCCGCCGACCACCAGGCCGACGGCCGGGAAATAGCGCGCCGAATGGTTCAGCGCCTCGGCCGAATGCCCGACCCAGCCGGGCACCGGCAGCCGCGTGAAGAAGCGGATGGCGCCGAAGAAGTATTCGAGTTCGCGACGGATCATTTGGGAAATCCTGCAGTCGGTCGTCGTTCCCGCGCAGGCGGGAACCCAGGAGGTGCACCTCTGGATTCCTGCCGACGCGGGAATGACATTTTCAGGCCTATTCCTTGTCCGACACGCCGGCCGACTCGAAGCTGGCCATGTCGTTGAGGAAATTCACCGCCGCCTGGACCAGCGGATAAGCGAGCGCGGCACCGGTGCCTTCGCCGAGGCGCAGGCCGAGGTCGAGCAACGGTTCGGCGCCCATGGCGAGCAGTTGCGTGCGGTGGCCGACTTCGGCCGAACGGTGGCAGAACACGCAATAGTCGAGCAGGGCCGGCGCCAGGCAGGAGGCGACCAGCGCGGCCGAACCGACGATGAAACCGTCGATGAGCAGCACCATCTTCGCTTCGGCGGCGGCCAGCATGGCGCCGACCATGGTGGCGATCTCGAAGCCGCCGAATTCGGCCAGCACCGCGAAGGGTTCGTTGTCGCCGCCACCGTTGCGGTAGCGGACCAGTGCCTGTTCGAGCAGATCCTGCTTGCGGGCGAGGCCGGCGTCGTCCAGCCCGGTGCCGCGGCCGACGCATTCGGCCAGCGGCAGGCCGGTCAGGCAGTGGGTGAGCAGCGAGGCGGACGCCGTGTTGCCGATGCCCATTTCGCCGAAGCCGACGACATTGCAGCCGGCGGCGGCCAGCCCGAGGACGATGCCGGCGCCCTGCTCGATGGCCTGCGCGCACTGGGCGACGGTCATCGCCGGTTGCTCGATGTAGTTGGCAGTGCCGGGGGCGATCTTGACGTCAATCAGCCCTTCGCGCTCACCA
>DATGXM010000204.1:0-1948 GCA_035298985.1 Azonexus sp.
CCTTCGAGCCTTTGTCGCGCGAACAGCTGTCGCGCGTCCTCCACCGCGAATACCTGCCCTACGACCGAATCATCGACGTGCACGTCAGCCAGCTTCGCCGCACCCTCGGCCAGCAGGCCGATGGCAGCGGTTTCATCAAGACCCTGCGTTCGCAGGGCTACGTCTTCGTCGTCGACGTCGCCAGCAGCAACTGACACGCAACCCGCCGCGCCGGGACGGCGAGGCCGCGCCCCTTTTTTCCCGGCCATGAGGGATAATTCCGGCGCCTCTGTCGTACTGCCTGTGCCCTGCCGTTGTGTCCCATCCCGTGATACGCCACGCCCCGACGTCCGCCATTGCCTAACCGCTCTCCCGTTTTCCGCCAGCTGATCGCCGCCGCTGTCATCGTCAGCCTGTGGCTGAATGGCCTGCCGGCCGCACTGGGCTGGGATTTCGAACGGCTGCAGCAACTGCTGACCAGCCGCTTCGGACAAAACCAGGTGACGCTGCTGCGTGAATGGCAGCAGCTCGTCGACAGCGGCAAAGGCCTGCCGGACAACGACAAGCTCAGGCGGGTCAACGACTTCTTCAACCAGCACATCGCCTTCGACGACGACATGTCGATCTGGGGCCAGAGCGACTACTGGGCGACGCCCATCGAACTGATCGGCCAGGGGCGCGGCGACTGCGAAGACTATTCCATCGCCAAATATTATTCGCTGCTCGAACAGGGCATCCCGGTCAACAAGCTGCGCCTGGTCTACGTCAAGGCCACGCAGACCAGCCTGGGGACGACCCTGCAGGTCGCCCACATGGTGCTCGCCTACTACCCGACACCGACCGCCGACCCGGTCATTCTCGACAACCTGAACGGCAGTCTCCTCACCGCCTCGAAGCGGAACGACCTGCTCCCGATTTTCAGTTTCAACGGCGCCGGCCTGTGGATGGGCACCGGCAACACATCGAGCAAGAGCAACCTGTCCCGCTGGCAGGACCTGCTCGCCCGGGCGCGCGCCGAAGGCTTCCAGTGAGGTAATCGAACATGTCCCTATTCCGACAAATCTGGCTTGCGGTCATCGCCAGCACCGTCATCGCCTTTGCCGGCAGCTTCGTCGCCAGCATGCTGACGGCGCGCCACTACCTGGAACAGCAACTGGCGATCAAGAACAGCGACAACGCCGCCTCGCTCGCCCTGTCCATCTCGCAGCTCGACAAGGATCCGGTGACCATCGAACTGCAGGTCGCCGCCCTCGCCGACAGCGGCCAGTACGCTGTCGTCCGCCTGACCGACCCGGAGGGCAAGACGATGATCGAAAAGACCAGCCCGCCGCTCGCCGGCAACGTTCCTGACTGGTTCGTCCGCCTCTTCCCCATCGCCTCGGCGCCCGGCCATGCCCAGATCAGCAACGGCTGGAACCAGTTCGCCACCATCGAACTGGTCAGCCACAGCCACTTCGCTTATCAGGAATTGTGGGAAGGCGCCTTCAAGCTGCTCGGCTGGTTCACCGTCGCCGGCGGCCTGATGGGCCTGCTCGGCATGCAGTTGCTGCGCCGGATCAAGCGGCCGCTCGACGCCGTCGTCGGCCAGGCGCAGGCGATCAGCGAACGCCGTTTCGTCAGCATCGCCGAACCGGCGACGCCCGAACTGAAAAGCGTCGCCGGCGCCATGAACGCCATGGTCGACCGCCTGCAAGCGATGTTCGCCGAAGAGGCTTCCCGGCTCGAACAGGTGCGCCGCGAAGCCAACCTCGATGCCCTGACCGGCCTCGCCAACCGCGCCTTCTTCATGAACCAGCTCGCCTCGGCGCTCAGCGACGACGACGCGGCGCCGCACGGCAGCCTGCTCCTGCTCCGCCTGGCCGACCTGGCCGGCATCAACCGGCGCGCCGGCCGTGAAATGGCGGACGAACTGCTGCGGCGCGTCGGACTATCGCTGATCGGCATCGTCGGCGACAACCCGAACGCTGCC
>DATGXM010000205.1:0-1711 GCA_035298985.1 Azonexus sp.
CTCCTTTGTGACCGCTTTCTCATTCGCGCAGGAAACTCCTGCTATGTCGGAAGAGATCGCCGCTCAAGTGCGCGCCGCTGCCCAGTCGGGCGACGCGCGTGCTATTGCTCAGCTGGCGGCGGATAATCCGGCACTGGCCACACAAATCGCTAGCACGGCAGCGGCGGCCAATCCGGCCGCGGCGGCGACGGTGGCGGCGGCTGTTGCGGCCGTCGTTCCTGCGCAGGCCGCACAGGTTGCGGCGGCGGTGACCACCGCGGCTCCGGCCCAAGCGGCCGTCGTCGCGGCGTCCGTTGCGACGGTTGCTCCGACGCAGGCGGCGGCAGTTGCCTCGGCGGTCGCTGCGGCGGCTCCGTCCCAGTCAGGTGCGGTTACCGCAGCGGTTAGCGCTTCGGTCCCGTCGGCCGCGACGGAAGTCGTTGCCGCGGTCGCCACCGCTACCAACACTTCTCCGGCGGCGGTCCAAGCTCAGGCTTCGGCAAACGCTGATGCCGGCCAAGCCGCGGCTCAGGCCGCTGCTAGCGTCGCCACCAATGTAGTTTCGGTTGTCTCGACCGTCACGCCGAACGTTTCCCAGTCCGGCAACACTCCGGCTGACAATACCGGGAACAACAACAACGCGAACAACAACAACAATAACAACAACGCGAACAACAATAACAACAACGGCAACACCACGAACAACACGCCGCTCGACACTTCGACGCGCAGCGGTTCGGGTGAGTAATTCGCGTTCGATTTTCTTGGCGCCGACTTCGTGAGTCGGCGCCTTTTTTTTGCCCGGAACTCCTGCGCGACGAGGCTTGCCGTCGCCCTCAACCGCGCTAGCCGTTTCCTGCCATGCAAAAGTTTCTTCGCCTCGAATTTGTGCCGAGCAGCTCTGACCTCGCGCTGCTCACCCTGCGCGTTGCCCTCGGTCTGTCGATGGCCCTGCTGCATGGCTGGGGCAAGCTGAGTAACCTGATCGCCGGCACGTCGAAATTTCCCGACATTCTCGGCATCGGCTCCACGCCCGCTCTCCTGTTGGCGATCTGGGCCGAGTTTTTTTGTTCGCTGCTACTGGTTTTCGGACTGTGGACCCGCCTGGCCGCTCTCATGCTCGCGACTACCATGAGCGTGGCGTTTTTCATGGCGCATGGGGCCAAGCTCTCGGGCCCGGGCAATGGTGAGTTGGCCTTCGTTTATCTGATCGGCTACGTGACGCTGTTGGTGGCTGGCGCCGGCAAATACAGCGTCGACCGAAAGTAAACGGCGCGGCACGACGCGCCTCGCCGCACGGAGCTCGCTTTCAGCGTTCGAAGTGCGCCGCGAGGGCGATCAGGGTCCGGCCAAACACTTCCTCCGGCGCTCCGGTCGCCGGAACGCGCACGAGCAGGCGCTGCGCGCTGTAGTAGGCCAGAAGCGGCGCGGTCGATTCCACGTAGGCTGCTTGCCGGATATGCACGGCCTCCGGCGAATCGTCCTCCCGCTGGACGAGAGCGGTGCCGCAGGTATCGCAGACTCCCTCCCGTTTGGGGGCGCGAAGCTGCGTGTGAAAAACGGCCTTGCAGACCGGACAAGTGCGGCGGCCGCCGATGCGGGCGATCAGTTCTGCTTCGGGCAACTCGTAGCTGACCACCGCATCGATCTGGAGGTTTTCGTTCTTCAACAGCACGTCCAGCACGGCGGCTTGCGGCACGGTGCGGGGGAAACCATCAAGGAGAAAACCGCC
>DATGXM010000206.1:0-17206 GCA_035298985.1 Azonexus sp.
CGAGAAGGCGCCCTCGGCGAACATGCGGCGGAGTAGGTTGGGCAGCTTGAAGGCGACAAAAAAGGCGTCGGTCGCCAGCCCGGCGCCGAAAGCGCGGGCAATCACAAAGTCGCGAACAAAGCCGAGGATTCTCGACAGCAGGGTCATTCCGCTGACCGTGGCCAGCGCGCGAAGCAGATTCATTGGTTGCTAACGTTGCCTGAAGAAGGACGAAAAAGCTATAATTCTACGCTCTGCTTTTTCGGAAGCGGCGAAAGCCCGGTGGTTGTAGGCTTTTGGCAAGAGTGCCGTTGTAGCTCAGTTGGTAGAGCAACTGATTCGTAATCAGTAGGTCGAGTGTTCGATTCACTTCAACGGCACCAGTATAATCATGCACTTAGGCTAACTTTTCGGAGTTGGCCTTTTTGCGTTTTGTGTTTTCTGTATTGCTCCTCTGTTGCTCCTTTACGGGGAATTTATCTTGGCGTTTCGCCACGATTCAGTTGTTCCTCGTTAAGAACACTGAGAGAAGTTATGCATGAACCGAATAAAGGATAGGCAATGACGACTCCCAAGGTTCTTGATCACCTCAAAAAGCACGGGCAACTGCTCGATCTCGAAATCGCGAATGCCATCAAGCTTCCCCTCGAGGAAGTTCGCGCCGCGCTGTCCGAACTGTCGGCCCAGCAGGAAATTTCGATGTGCAGCGTCACCAGCTTCAAAAACGGCAAGCCGGTCGAAGCGATCCAGTGCCGTATTTTCGGGTATTTCCCCAAGCCCGCTCCGGGCCGCAAGCCGGCCAGCAAGCCGGTCGAGTAAAACCGCGCTCCCTGAAGGCGGCCTATCCAAGGCCGCCTTGCTGGTCACCGCCGGCCAAGGCTTGGCGGACGGCCGGCACCAGACGTCTGCGGATATCGTTCAGCACGGCGATGAAGCTGGCCAGCGGTTCGCCGTGCGGGTCGTGGACAGGCAGATGGATGCGCCGGACCGGGCGCGGAAAGATCGGACAGGTTTCTCTGGCATCGTCGCAGACGCTGACCACCAGGTCGATGGGTTCGTCGAGCAGGCTGTCCACATCCTTGGGGTGTAGCCCTGCCGTGGACAGGCCGGCCAGTTTTAGAGCCTCGATGGCGCCGTCGGCCACCGTGGGCTGCGGTCGCGTGCCCGCCGATATGCCGCGCACCAGACCTGCCAGGTCGTGATTGAGGATGGCCTCGGCCATCTGGGAGCGGCAGGAGTTGCCGGTGCATAGCACCAGCACGGTTTTCGGATTCTGCATCGGGCGGTCTTGAGTTTTGGAGCGAGGCCTTTGGATGCGTCGCAACAAGCGGTAGTCAGTTGATCGTTTCGCTGTTGATCTCGACCCGGTTACGGCCGCCCCGCTTGGCCGCGTACAGGCTGGCGTCGGCGAAGCGCAGGAGTTGGTGCGGAACCTGGTCCGGGGTAGGCTGGATGCTGGCCACGCCAAAACTGCAGGAAAGCTGGCCGCCGATCCCGCTTTCGTGCGGAATGCACAGTTCGCGCGCCGACTGGCGCATTCGTTCGGCTACCGCATAGGCGCCGCTGGCATCGGTGCCGGGCAGGATGGCGACGAATTCCTCACCGCCGTAGCGGGCCATGCTGTCTTCCACGCGGAACAGCGACTCGCTCAGTGTACTGGCTACTGCCTTGAGGCAGGCGTCGCCGGCCTGGTGGCCGTAAATATCATTGAATTGCTTGAAGAAATCGACGTCGCTGAGCACGATGCTGAGCGGCGTTTCGGTACGCAGGCAGCGTTTCCATTCGGTGATCAGCGTGTCGTCGAAATAGCGCCGGTTCGGGATGCCGGTCAGGCTATCCAGGGTAGCAATGTCCTTGAGCTGGCGATGGACTTCGCAAATTTCCCGCTGCCGGGCCGCAATGCGCAGCATGGCCCGGACCTTGGCGAGCAGCACCACTTCGGAAACCGGTTTGCAGATGAAATCGTCACCGCCGGCCAGGATGCCTTGCGCCAGAAGGTCTTCGTCGTTCACCGAGGAGACGAAAACGATTGGCGTCCACGGGGAAAAAGCCGAATTGCCGCCAGACTGTTCCCAGGTGCGGATGGCCCGGGTCAGCGCAATTCCGTTGATCCCTTTCTGCGCGCTGTCGAGCAGGACCATGCTCGGCCGCGACTCGCGGACGAGCCGCAGGGCCTGCTCGGCATCACCGGCGGCCAGCACGTGAATGTCCGAGAGCTGGTTCAGGCACTCGCAAATCTGGGCGCGGTCGACCGCCGACGGGTCGATAACCAGAACAGTGGCTGGGCGGGTCCTGATGGGAAGGCGATCAGACATGGTCAGTAACGTCAGACGATCATTCGGCAATCATAGCACCGGTCGTGATACGGGGATTTTTCTTTGCCGTGACGAGGAGTAATATGTTCCTTTTCCATACGGTACAGTCTGGAACGGCGGCCGATACATGCACAGAGGAGAGCGACAATGCAGATCAAGGACAAGGTTTTTCTGGTGACCGGCGGGGGCTCGGGGCTGGGCGCGGCGACAGCGACGAACCTGATCGAGGCGGGCGCCAAGGTGGTGCTGGCCGACCTGAATCGCGAAGCCGGCGAAAAACTGGCCGCCGAACTCGGCGCCAACGCCCAGTTCGTGGAAACCGATGTGGCGAGCGAGACTTCGGCCATCAACGCCGTCAATTCCGCAGTGGCCAAATTCGGCGCCCTGCATGGCCTGGTCAACTGCGCCGGCGTGGCGCCCGCCGAAAAAGTGGTCGGCAAGGAAGGCCCGCACAAGCTGGAAAGCTTTACGAAGGTCATCAACATCAACCTGATCGGTACCTTCAACATGCTGCGCCTGGCGGCCGAAGCGATGTTGAAAAACGAACCGGATGCCGGTGGCGAGCGTGGCGTGATCGTCAATACCGCCTCGGTGGCGGCGTACGAAGGTCAGTTGGGCCAGGCCGCCTATGCCGCCTCCAAGGGGGGGGTCGTCGCGCTGACCCTGCCGGTGGCGCGTGAGCTGGCGCGTAGTGGCATCCGTTGCCTGACCATCGCGCCGGGCATCATGGAAACCCCGATGCTGCTCGGCATGCCGGCCGAGGTGCAGGATGCGCTGAACAAGATGGTTCCGTTCCCGACCCGCATGGGCAAGCCGGCCGAATACGCCGCGCTGGTCCGCCATATCGCCGAAAACGCCTACCTGAACGGCGAAGTGATCCGTCTGGATGGCGCCATCCGGATGGGGGCCAAATAAACTATACTGCGGCACTGCCCTTGATTCAAAAGGCACTTCGGTGCCTTTTTTGCTTTGTATGTCCCCCTCTTCCTGCTATCACTGCGGTTTGCCCATCCCGGACGATGTCGATCTGTCGGTCTTGATCAAGGGGGAGGCGCGGGCGGTCTGTTGCTACGGTTGCCAGGCGGTGGCCCAGTCCATTGTCGATAACGGGCTGGCCGACTACTACACCAGCCGTGACGCGCTGCCCGAGTCGCCGCGCGAGGCGATGCCGGCGGTGCTCGATCAGCTGGCCATGTACGACCATGCCGAATTCCAGAAGAGCTTCGTCAAGGAGCTCGGCGAGAACGAACGCGAGGCCTCATTGCTGCTCGAAGGCATTACCTGCGCCGCCTGCATCTGGCTGAACGAGCAGCATGTCGGCCGTTTGGCGGGGGTGACGGCGATCGACATCAACTATGCCACGCGCCGCGCCCGGGTCCGCTGGGACGAATCACGCATCAAGCTGTCGGACATCCTTTCCGCGGTGGCCGCCATCGGCTACCGGGCCTATCCCTACGATGCGGTCAAGAACGAGGAGATTTCCCGCAAGGAACGCCGCGATGCGCTGTGGCGCCTGTGGGTGGCCGGTTTTGGCATGATGCAGGTGATGATGTATGCCTACCCGGTGTACATCGCCGACGGCGACATGGCGCCCGACATCGAAAGCCTGATGCGCTGGGCTAGCCTGTTGCTGACCTTGCCGGTCGTTTTGTATTCGTCCGCCCCGTTTTTCCGGAACGCCTGGCGGGATCTTAAGCTGCGCCGCGTCGGCATGGACGTGCCGGTCGCGCTGGGTGTCGGTGCCGCCTTCTTGGCCAGTTGTTGGGCCACCTTCGCGCAGGCGGGCGAAGTGTATTTCGACTCGGTAACGATGTTCGTCTTTTTCCTGCTCGGTGGCCGTTTTCTCGAAATGACGGCGCGCCAGAAGGCGATCAGCGTGACTGAGGCGCTGGCCAAATTGCTGCCGGCCTTTGCGCAAAAAATGCCTGCTTTCCCCGGCGATCGGGCTGTCGAGCAATGCGTGGTCGCTGATCTGCGTGCCGGCGACCACGTCCTGGTCCGCCCGGGCGACATCGTCCCGGCCGACGGCAAGGTGGTCGAAGGGCTGAGTTCGGCCAACGAGTCTCTGCTCACCGGGGAGAGCAAGCTGGTGCCGAAGGCGCCGGGCGATGCGGTTACCGGCGGTTCAGTCAATGCCGAAAGCCCGCTCGTCGTGCAGGTCGAGCAGGTCGGTGAGGGCACGCGCCTGTCGGCCATCATTCATTTGATGGAAAGGGCGGCAGCCGAAAAGCCGAAGATTGTCGAAATGGCCGATCGGATTGCCAGCTACTTCGTTGCTGCGCTGCTGCTTGTCGCCATCGCCGTCGCCGTCGCCTGGTATTTTGTCGATCCGGCCAAGGCCTTGTGGATTACCGTGTCGGTGCTGGTGGTGACCTGTCCCTGCGCCCTTTCCCTGGCTACACCCATCGCCCTGACCGTGGCGGCCGGCGCGCTGGCCAAGGACGGGTTGCTGGTCACGCGCGGGCATGCCATCGAAACGCTGGCCCGCGCCACCCACTTCGTCTTTGACAAGACCGGTACGCTGACTACCGGCCGTATGCATCTGGTCGACATCATGCCGACCGGAAAACTGGATCGCGAGGCGTGTCTGGCCTTGGCGGCAAGCCTTGAGCATGCCTCGGAGCATCCGTTGGCCATGGCCCTGCGGCGTGCTGCATCGCAGCCCTTGCGGGCTGCTGCCGATGCGCGAAGCGAACCGGGGCAGGGGGTTGAGGCTGTTATCGAAGGGCGCCGTTATCGGATTGGCCGTCCGGATTACGCTCTGGGGCTAGGCGGGGGGCGCTTGCCGGAAAGCGCTGCCGATTGGCTGGCGAGCGGCGACACCGTGGTGGTCCTCGGCGAGGACAGCGGCTGCCTGGCCCTGTTCCGCGTCGGCGACGAGCTTCGCCCGGAGTCGGCGCGTCTGGTCGCTGATTTGCGCGCGGCCGGCAAGCGGGTCGTGCTGCTGACCGGCGATGCCGAAAGCGTGGCGCGGCGCATCGGCGGCGTGCTCGGTATCGACGATGTGCGGGCCGGGGTGACCCCGCAGGGCAAGCACGAATGCGTCAAGGGACTGCAGGCGGAAGGGGCGGTGGTCGCGATGGTGGGCGACGGCGTGAATGACGCGCCGGTGCTGGCACAGGCCCAGGTCTCGGTGGCCATGGGCGGCGGCGCGCAACTGGCGCGCACCCAGTCAGATTTCGTGCTGCTCTCGGAAAATCTGGATCACCTGCGCCACGGTTTGCGACGTGCGAAACGAAGCCTCAGAATAATTCGCCAAAATCTTTGGTGGTCCTTCGCATACAATTTCGTTGCACTGCCCCTGGCCATCGCCGGCTATGTCACGCCATGGCTGGCTGGGATAGGCATGTCGGCCAGCTCGCTGCTGGTCGTGCTCAATTCACTGCGTATCCAGCGCCAGGAGGCTGACGACTGATGGAAAGCGTCTATTTATTGATTCCGGTGTCGGTGCTGCTCGTTTTCGGGATCGCGATTGCCTTCTGGTGGTCCGTGCGCAGTGGACAGTTCGATGACCTGGAAGGGCCGGGTTTTCGCATTTTGATGGATGACAATCCGCCGCCACCGCCGGTCGAGAAAACCGAGGCGGATAAAACGGAGAAAGTTTGACCTGCGTCAACGTATGATTTAGGGCAATCGCCATAATGGGCGCATTGCGGGGCGAGTGTTCCGCTGCGATTCTCTGTTGGGGTTGGGGTGCGTTACGACGCACCCTTTTTTTGTCCACTCAATTTCGCTGGATCGCTGGCGTGATAGGCAATTCGGACTATTTCGGCCTAGATAATCGGTAGATTGATCTAGGTCAAAACGCCCCTGCTCAACTAGAATACCATCCGTTTCTATGTGCCCCCTTGGTCTCAGGGAGGTGGGCATCCCGTTTTTTATTAACGAGAGGTGGGTTCATGTCTGGAACGCAAACCACATATAACGATAAGGTTGTACGGCAATTTGCCGTCATGACCGTCATCTGGGGCATCGTCGGCATGCTTGTCGGTGTCATCATTGCAGCGCAACTGGTCTGGCCGGAATTGAATTTCGGTCCGTGGTTGCACTTCGGGCGTCTCCGCCCGTTGCACACCAATGCAGTTATTTTCGCGTTTGGTGGCTGCGCGCTGTTCGCAACGTCCTACTGGTGTGTGCAACGCACCAGTCACACCCGCCTTTGGGGCGGCCCGCTGATCCCCTTCACCTTCTGGGGTTGGCAAATCATCATCCTGTTGGCCGCCGTTACCCTGCCGCTCGGTATTACCACCGGCAAGGAATACGCCGAACTGGAATGGCCGGTCGACATCCTGATCACCCTGGTCTGGGTTTCCTACGCACTGGTCTTCTTCGGTACGGTCGCCACCCGCAAGGTCTCGCACATCTACGTGGCCAACTGGTTCTTCGGTGCCTTCATCATTGCCGTCGCGCTGCTGCACATTGTCAACAGCATGGAAATGCCGGTCACCCTGACCAAGTCCTATTCTATGTACTCGGGCGTGCAGGATGCCATGATCCAGTGGTGGTACGGCCATAACGCCGTCGGCTTCTTCCTGACCGCGGGCTTCCTGGGCATGATGTACTACTTTGTGCCGAAGCAGGCTGGCCGTCCGGTTTATTCCTACCGTCTGTCGGTGGTGCACTTCTGGGCGCTGATCTTCACCTACATGTGGGCGGGTCCGCACCACCTGCACTACACTGCGCTGCCGGATTGGACCCAGTCCGTCGGTATGCTGTTCTCCCTGATTCTGCTGGCTCCGTCGTGGGGTGGCATGATCAACGGCATCATGACCCTGTCCGGTGCCTGGCATAAGCTGCGCGACGATCCCGTCCTGAAGTTCCTGATCACCTCGCTGTCCTTCTACGGTATGTCTACCTTCGAAGGTCCGATGATGTCGATCAAGACCGTCAACGCCCTGTCGCACTACACCGACTGGACCGTCGGCCACGTGCACTCCGGTGCTCTGGGCTGGGTGGCCATGGTTTCCATCGGTTCCATCTACTACCTGCTGCCGCGTCTGTTCGGCAAGTCCGAGATGTACAGCACCAAGCTGGTTACCGCGCACTTCTGGATCGCGACCATCGGTACCGTTCTGTATATCGCTTCCATGTGGATTGCCGGCGTGATGCAAGGCCTGATGTGGCGTGCGGTGAATACCGACGGTACGCTGGCTTACGCCTTCGTCGAATCCGTCAAGGGCTCCTACCCGTTCTGGGCGATCCGTTGGTTGGGTGGTGTCCTGTTCCTGTCCGGCATGCTGATCATGGCTTACAACATGTTCAAGACCATGGCTGGCGGCAAGACCCAGGATATGCCGGTGGTTGCTCCGGCTGGTCATCACGCCTGATTAGGGAGAGATAACAATGCTTAAGCATGAGCAAATTGAAAAGAGCGTAGGCCTGCTGATTGTGCTGACGCTGCTCACCGTGATTTGGGGCGGTCTGCTCGAAATCGTTCCGCTGTTCTTCCAGAAGTCGACCACGACTCCGGTTGAGGGCACCAAGCCTTACGACGCAGTACGTCTGGCCGGTCGCGACATTTACATCCGTGAAGGCTGCTTCCTGTGCCATTCGCAGATGATTCGTCCGTTCCGTGCCGAGACCGAGCGTTATGGCCACTACTCCGTCGCTGGCGAGTACGTCTATGACCACCCGTTCCAGTGGGGTTCCAAGCGTACCGGTCCTGACCTGCATCGCGTTGGTGGCCGTTACTCCGACGAATGGCAGCGCGCTCACTTGATGAACCCGCGCGACGTGGTTCCGGAATCCAACATGCCTGCTTTCGCCTTCCTGGCTGCTACCAAGGCCAAGGATTCGGTTGGCGCCGACATCGAGAAGAAGATGGAAATCATGCGTGGCTATGCCAAGGTGCGTGGTATCCCGACTTACTCCGATGAGGAAATCAAGGGTGCCAAGGCTGCCATCGGCGACAAGACCGAAATGGATGTTCTGATTGCCTACCTGCAGGGTCTGGGTCTGGCGCTGAAGAACGTCAAGTAATAGCCATGGACATCAACGATCTCCGATCCATCGTCACCGTCGTCGGCCTGCTGTGTTTCCTGGCGATAGTGGCATGGGCTTACGGCCGCAGCAGCAAGAAGGGTTTTGACGAGGCTGCCAACCTGCCGTTCTCCGGAGATGATGATCAGGATGCGCCGTCCAAGACGACGCATCCGCGCTGAAAAAAGGAAAGCAAATGAGCGATTTCGTTAGCGATTTTTGGAACCTGTATGTAGTAGTGATTGTGGTGGGCAGTATTCTGGCCTGCGTGGCACTACTCATCATTCAGGGCAAGGCGACTTTCACGCCGGGCAAGACCATGGGTCACGTCTGGGATGAAACTCTCGAGGAATACAACAATCCGATGCCGAAGTGGTGGACCTGGATGTTTGTGATCACGGTCGTGTTCGCATTCGTCTACCTGGCGCTCTATCCGGGCTTGGGCAACTTCAAGGGCATGTTGGGCTGGACCGCTGTTGGTCAGCACAAGGCGGAAGTCGAAAAGATGGACGCAACCGTCAAGCCGCTGTTCGACAAGTTCCTGGCCATGGATCTGAAGGCTGTTGCAGCCGACAAGCAGGCCATGGAAATGGGCAAGCGCCTGTACCTGACCTACTGCATGCAGTGTCACGGTGCTGACGCTCGTGGTGCCAAGGGCTTCCCGAATCTGACTGACTCCGACTGGCTGTATGGCGGCGAGCCGGAACAGATCAAGGAAACCATCTCCAACGGCCGCATGGGCGTCATGCCTCCGCATGCCCAGCTGGGCGGCGACACGATCAAGGATCTGGCGAACTTCGTCCGTTCGCTGTCCGGTCTGCCGAGCGATGCTACCCGCGCTGCCAAGGGCAAGGAAACCTTCACCTCGGCCGGCTGTATCGGCTGCCACGGTCCGGAAGCCAAGGGCACGCAGGCGGTCGGTGCGCCGAACCTGACCGACAAGGTCTGGCTGTATGGTTCTTCGGAAGCGACCATCACCGAGACCATCACCAAGGGGCGTCAAAACCAGATGCCGGCCTGGAAGGAATTCCTGGGCGAGGCCAAGGTTCACCTGCTGTCCGCCTATGTGTTCAGCCTGAGCCAAGGCGCAAAGTAAGATTGTGAAGCGGGGCGGCTCTGCCGCTCCGCTTTTTTACGTATCAGCAATGCCTGATCTGTATCCAAATTGCGTTTGTCGCAACCGTGAACCCCGTTTGTCCAGCGTAATTTCGATACGGATATAGCCCATGATGGAATCACAAGACGCCACTCCCCAGCCGGCTCCGGCGCCGGTCTCCTTCTACGAGAAGCACAAGAAGATCTATATCCGGGATGTCAAAGGCTGGTGGAACACCTGGCGCTGGGTTCTCGTGTGGTTTACGCAGATACTCTTTTACGGGGCGCCGTGGCTTGAATGGAACGGCCGCCAGGCTGTCCTGTTCCACCTGGTTGAACGGAAGTTCTATCTCTTCGGCCTGGTATTGTGGCCGCAGGATGTCTTCTACCTTGCGCTGCTGCTGATCATTTCGGCTTACGCCCTGTTTTTGTTCACCGCCATCGCGGGCCGCCTGTTTTGCGGCTATGCCTGTCCGCAAACGGTCTATTCCGAGATATTCATGTGGGTCGAGAACAAGATCGAAGGCGATCGTTCGGCCCGGATGAAGCTCGACAAGGGGCCGCTTACTGCTCGCAAATTCGGGATCAAGGCGCTCAAGCATGCAATCTGGCTGCTGATTTCGCTCTGGACCGGGTTTACGCTGGTTGCCTATTTTACGCCGGTGGACGAGTTGCTGGCCGCCTTGCCGTTTGAGTTGTCCGGTTGGGAACTGTTCTGGACCTTCTTTTACGCGGGTTTCTGCTACATGCAGGCCGGCTTTCTGCGTGAGCAGGTCTGCAAGTACATGTGTCCGTATGCCCGTTTCCAGGGTGTGATGTTCGATCCGGACACGCTGGTCATCACCTACGATCCCGAGCGCGGCGAGCCGCGCGGCACGCGCAAAAAGGGGGCGGCAGCCAAGACGACTGGCGATTGTGTCGATTGCGGCTTGTGCGTCGCAGTATGTCCGACCGGTATCGATATCCGGAAGGGCATCCAGTACGAATGTATCGGCTGCGGTGCCTGCATCGACGCCTGTGATCCCGTCATGGACAAGGTCGGGTTGCCGCGCGGCCTGATTCGTTACACGACCGAAAATGCGCTGGAAAAACACTTCACGCCCAAGGAGGTCGTTGGCCACATCCTGCGTCCTCGGGTCATTCTCTATGCTGCGGTTCTGGTAGCCATTACAGTGGCGTCCATCTGGTCCCTGGCGACTCGCGTTCCCCTCAAGGTCGATGTGATCCGCGACCGCTCGATTCTGGCGCGCGAGGCTGACGACGGGCGTATCGAGAACGTCTACAACCTCAAGCTCATGAACACGACGGAGGAGCCAAAGCGGTATGCGCTTTCCGTCGAGGGCATGGATGGCATCGAGATCGTCGGCGACCGCATCGTGGAGGTGGCCGGTGCCGAGAATCAGGAAGTCACGATTGTCGTGCGGGTGCCGCCGGAATCCGGCAAGACCGGCGCCAACACCATCTATTTCGATATCAAGGCCCAGAACCACGACCACATCGCGGTTCATGAAAAAGCCACATTTTTGATGCCCTGACATGAGCCATACAATGACCCTGCGTAGCAACAATCAACCTTGGTACAAACAACGCTGGCCTTGGCTGCTGATGATCGGTCCGGTTTTGGTTGTCATTGCCGGGGTGATTACTACCTGGCTAGCGGTAACGAGCAATGACGGCCTGGTCACCGACGATTATTACAAGCAGGGGATGGAGGTCAATCAGACCCTGCATCGCGACCAGCAAGCGAGCAGCCTGGGGATCCAGGCCGACGTGATGCGCGCCGGACAAAACATGCGGATGTTCATTCGGGCCAACGACGGCGTCGCCGTGCCACAGGCGCTGGAGTTGAAGCTGGCGCATCCGACGCGTGCCGGCCAGGATCAGTCCGTCGCCATGAAAGCAGAAGGACAGGGCTTCTACAGCGGGAAACTGGCTGGGGAGGTTGCGGGGCGTTGGCTTGTTTCCATTGAAGACCCGGCCGGGCAATGGCGGCTTCATGGAGAGTGGCAGGCTGATTCGGTGGAGCCGCTGCGCCTGAGGGCACAAGCGGGTAAGTAGTTTTTATTTGTTACTGGGAGGTAACTTATGGCGTGGGAACTTTTGTTTGGTAGCGATATCGGTTTGATGAGCCTGGTCGTCATCGTCGGCGTTCTGGTCATCGGCGCGGTGATGGGCAAGATGTACTCCAACAAGATCGAGGAAGAGTCGCGCAAAGTCGGCAAGTGATTGGAGTGGCTCCGCCACTGGCAGGCGCGCCTGCTTGACCCCCGTTCCGTTTATTCGGACGGGGGTTTGTTTTTTGAGGACGGGCGTAACACAATGAGGCATGCGTCGTGCTGTTGTCATATCCGTTCTGCTTCACCTTCTCGTATTGCTGAGCCTGCTTGGGCCACCGTCATCGCCGGCGGGTAGGCTGCAGTGGGCGAACGGCAGTTCGCCTCTGCAGATCAGTTTCAAATCTTTACAGGAGATCGATCAGCAGAATGTCACTCGCCGGGAGGCGGCGATGGTATTGGCAACGGAGCAGCCGATCCGACCGAACGTCAGCGCACCGCCTGTCGTGGTGAAGGGGCATCACGAAAAAGGCGCGAGAGGGAAGCGCAAGGACCCGGATTCATCCGTCACCAGTGAGCCGACGGAAAGCCTTGGCGCCCTGCCGGCGGATCTGGAGCGTGCGTATCGTATCGATCTGGCCCGGGCGGCGCGCCGCTCCCCGTATTATCCTGCCGCTCTCGTTGCCAAGGGAGAGCAGGGCGTTGTCCGTATGAGCATTGTGCATTGGGGGAGCTTGGGACCACCGAGCGTTACGCTGGAGCAGTCCAGCGGCTACCGGGAGCTCGATCAGGAGGCGCTAAAAGCCTTGACGCATGCTATCAGGATGGTTTCCCTGCCGGCTGGTGCCCATCCATTTCCGTATGCAATACACCCTGGAATATCAGTTGCCCGATTAAACGGCCTACAGTGGTCGCAGGTCAGTCTCGTGAAAGCCGTAACGTGCATTTTCACGATCGGCGAGATAGCGTTCGAGACAAAATGCGACGCTGCGAAATGCCAGCTCGCGCCATGGGATGTCGGCTGGCGCTACCAGGCGGACTTCGAGGCTCTCGTCGCCGGCGGCGAAGGCCGGGCTGCGCAGTTGTCCCCGATAGAACAGGTGCACCTGATTGATGTGCGGGATATTGACCATGGCGAACGGTGCGTGGACTTCGACATCGGCGCCGGCCTCCTCCTGGGTTTCCCGTATGGCTGCCTGCGCCGTCGTTTCGCCGTTTTCCATGAAACCGCCGGGCAGCGTCCAGTAGCCATGCCGTGGCTCGATGGCGCGGCGGCACAGCAATATTTTTCCGTCCCACTCCGCCGTGCAGCAAACGACGAGGCGCGGATTTTCATAGTGGATATGCCCGCAACTCTGGCAGACGTGCCGGGGCAGGGTGTCTCCTGCCGGGATGGCCAATGAGACATTCGAACCGCAGCGGTTGCAATACTGGATCACGGCAAGGGAACGGTGCTGTTTTCGGATCAGGCCAGTTTAGCACCCCGAGACCGTTTTCCGCCCGAGTCGCCGGCAAATCGGGCGTTTCTTTCTTTGCACGACGGCAATCCAAGTAGATACAATAGCGCCAACTAGTCAAGGGATGAATAAACGCCAGTTTGCTGGCTGGCGTTAGGGGGCTTGCATGTTTTTGATCGTCGGGTACGTCATTATTCTGGCTGCGGCCTTGGGGACCTATGCCATCCACGGGAGCCTGCTCGCCCTGTGGGTGCCGACCGAATATGTCGCCATTGTCGGTCTGACCATCGGTTATTTCGTCGCCGCGAACAATATCAAGGTCATCAAGGCTACCGTCGCGGCGGTACCCGGCATCCTCAAGGGGTCGAAGTTCAACAAGGCCTTCTATATCGACGCCTTGGCCATGCTCTTCGAAATTCTGGCCAAGGTGCGCAAGGAAGGCCTGATGTCGATCGAAAACGACATCGAAAATCCGGATGCCAGCCCCATTTTCTCGAAATACCCGAACCTGGTGCACGATCATCACATCATGGAGTTTGTCACCGACTATCTGCGCATGATGGTGGGCGGCAACCTGAATACGGTGGAAATCGAAAGCCTGATGGACGTCGAGCTGGAAACCCACCACCACGAGGCAGCCGAACCCGGGCATGTGGTGTCTTCGATGGCCGGGGCGGTTCCCGCATTCGGTATCGTCGTCGCCGTTATGGGCGTGGTCAACGTGATGGGCTCGGTGGGTTCGCCGCCGGCAGTGCTGGGCAAGATGATCGGCGGCGCGCTGGTCGGTACCTTCCTCGGTATTCTGATTTCGTACGGTTTTGTCGAGCCGGTGGCCAAGCTGCTGGAACAGAAGGCGGCGGAAGAAGGAACCATCTACAAGTGCATCAAGATGGTGCTCCTCGCCTCGATGTCCGGCTATGCGCCGCAGGTGGCGATCGAGTTCGGGCGCAAGACGCTCGATGCGCATTCTCGCCCCAGTTTCCGCGAGCTTGAGGAAGAACTGAAGGCACGTAAGGGCAAGTAAGCCTGCCTGCTGATTGAGTCCATGCGATGAGCGACGATTCCACTCGCCCCATAGTCATCAAGCGCAAGAAGGTAGTCGCCGGCGGCGCGCACGGTGGCGCCTGGAAGATTGCCTACGCCGACTTCGTGACGGCGATGATGGCCTTCTTTCTGCTAATGTGGCTGCTCGGCTCGACGGCCAAGGGCGACTTGCAAGGGATTGCCGAATTTTTCCAGAACCCATTGAAGGTTTCCCAGCAGGGCGGTAGCGGTTCGGGCGATGCGACCAGCGTGTTGCAGGGCGGCGGCAAGGACCTGACCCGGCAGGCCGGGCAAGTCAAGAAGGGGGATGTCGAGGCCAAGAAGTCGACGTCGTTCTCCAAGGAAGCGCAGGCCGAGTTTCGCCGCAAGGAACAGGAGCGACTCGAGAACCTGAAGATGGAAATCGAAAAAATGATTGAACAAAGCCCGCAGTTGGCCCAGTTCAAGAAGCAGATGCTGCTCGACATCACCTCGGAGGGCTTGCGCATCCAGATCATCGACGAGCAGAACCGGCCGATGTTCGATTCCAGTAGCGCGGATCTGAAGCCCTACACCCGGGATATCCTGCGCCAGATCGGCAAGGCGCTGAATGGCGTGCAAAACCGGGTCAGTCTGGCCGGCCACACCGATGCGGCGCAGTTTGCCGGCGGCGAGAAGGGCTTCTCCAACTGGGAACTGTCGGCCAATCGGGCCAATGCCTCGCGTCGGGAACTGGTGGTTGGCGGCATGGACGACAGCAAGGTACTGCGCGTGGTCGGGCTGGCGTCCACCGTGCTTTTCGACAAGAACGACCCGCTCAGCTCGGTCAATCGCCGGATCAGCATCGTGATCCTGAACCGGAAGACCGAGCAGGCCATCCTGCAGGAAGAAGGGCCGGAGTCCGAAGTGACCGAGGAGCAAGGCTTGCCGGAAGGGCTGAAGCTGCCGGGAGTGGGCGCCAAGGGTACCGCCGGCTGATTTCACGCGGGTTCGCCGATGACGGGGGAATGGAACGGTTCCGGAAATTGAATGATATCGGGCCAACCAAGGTGGTTTCGCTGGCACCGGTGTCGAGCTGTACTTAAATATTCACGAGGTGGAGATGGCAAAAACCGTTCTTGCAGTCGATGATTCCGCGTCTATTCGGCAGATGGTTTCATTCACCCTGAAGAGTGCCGGTTACGAGGTCGTCGAGGCAGTCGACGGGATGGATGGGCTGGACAAGGCCAAGGCGCAGTCTGTCAATCTGGTGCTGACCGATCAGAACATGCCGCGCATGGACGGGCTGACCCTGACCAAGACCCTGCGCGGCATGCCGCTGTATGCATCGACTCCTATCCTGATGCTGACCACCGAATCCTCCGATGCCATGAAGTCGCAAGGCCGTGCGGCCGGCGCCACGGGCTGGCTGGTCAAGCCGTTCGACCCGCAGAAACTGATCGAAGTCGTGCGCAAGGTGATCGGCTAGCGTCTTGGCCGATCGACCCACCGTTGGGTGGGGGGGTCGCATTCCATTTTCGGCTGCCTTCGCTTGGCGGTCGTGCTCCGGGGGGTAGCATGGCTATCGACATGAGTCAGTTTTACCAGGTGTTCTTCGAGGAATCGGCAGAACACCTGGCGGCTATGGAGAGCCTGCTGCTCGAACTGGACGTCGACAATCCCGATCCCGAGCAACTCAACGCCATCTTCCGCGCCGCGCACTCGATCAAGGGCAGCGCCGGCACCTTCGGGTTTACCGATCTTGCCGAGGCGACGCATGTTCTGGAAAACCTGCTGGATCGCATCCGCAAGCAGGAGCTCGGGCTGCGCCCCGAGATGGTCGATGCCTGCCTGCAATGCGGCGACCTGCTGAAGGGCATGCTGGGCGCCCACCAGGGGCAGGGCGCCGTCGATATGGCCGCAGTTCAGACGAATGCTGTCCGCCTGCGTGAATTGACGACGGATCGTGCCGCCGTCCAGGCTGATGCTCCACCGGCATCCCCCGTCGCCGCGCAGTCCGCTGACGCAGCACCAGCCAGCCAACGGGTCTTCGCCATCCAGTTCGTGCCGACCGAGGTATCGGCCATGGGTGATGGCGTCAATAACCTGCTCGAAGAACTGAAGCTGCTCGGCGAGGTGGAAATCGTCCGCCAGCCGGAGACCGGCGTGCATAGCGTGGGTTTCTGGGAAGTGCGCCTGTGCAGCGACTTCGGCCAGGAGGCCTTTGTCGAGCAGATCGATTTCATCGCCGACAACGGGGCTTGGCGGGTGTTCGAGAGTGCGCCGGACGGCGGGCCGGATGAAAAGCCGTTCGGCATCTTTGCCGACGCGCCGGGCGCCCCGGCCGCAGAGACTGCCGATGGTTTTTTTGAGCCGAGCGAATATGCGGATGCGTCGAGCCCCCCGGCGACGACAGCCGATGACGCGGCTTATGGTTTCTTTGCACCATTGCCGTCGGCCACGGCGTTTACGGCCGCCGCCGACGACAGCTACGGGTTTTTCGAACCGCTGCCCACGCCGGGCGTGGCGACGACGGGCGAACCCAAGGCCGCGATGCCGGCTGACCCCGCTGGTAGTGCAGCCGCCGGGGGCGCCGTTGCCGACAAGGCGCCGGCCGCGATGCGAGGCCGCCAGCCTCGATCGGTCGCCGACGCGTCCATCCGCGTCAGCGTCGAAAAGGTCGACCAGCTGATCAACCTGGTCGGCGAACTGGTCATCACCCAGGCCATGCTGCTGCAGACGGCGGCGCACATGCAGGACAGCGCCCCGGAGCCTTTGCTGAACGGTCTGACGCAACTGGAACGCAATACGCGCGACCTGCAGGAATCGGCGCCGGAGCGCCTGCTGAACGGCTTGACGTTGCTTGAGCGCAATACCCGCGATCTGCAGGAGGCTGTCCTGTCGATCCGCATGATGCCGATTTCGTCGGTTTTCTCCCGTTTTCCGAGGGTTGTTCGTGATCTCTCGGTCAAACTGGGTAAACAGGTCGAACTGAAAATGTCGGGCGAGTCGACCGAACTGGACAAGGGCTTGGTCGAACGCATCGTCGATCCGCTGACCCACCTGATCCGCAACAGCCTCGATCACGGCATCGAGACGCCGGCATCGCGCATCGCTGCCGGCAAGGCGCCAGCCGGGACGATCACGCTGAGGGCCAGCCACCAGGGCGGCAATATCGTCATCGAAGTCGGAGACGACGGGGCCGGCCTGCCGCGCGACAAGATTCTCTCCAAGGCCAGAGAGCGCGGATTGCCGGTGAGCGAGCAGATGACCGATCAGGAGGTTTTCCAACTGATCTTTGAAGCAGGTTTTTCAACTGCCGAGC
>DATGXM010000207.1:0-8391 GCA_035298985.1 Azonexus sp.
GACAATGGCTCAGTTGCGGGTCGGTATCGCTGTCGCGGGCGATGCGGGTCTGGCCGGTGCGGATGGCGCAGGCGGCCGGCCCCTGGCCGTTCCCGTCGTCGCCCCAGGTGATCTCCAGGTAGGCCAGGCAGTCCGGGTCGCTGCCGGAATGGGCGACGGGGGCGATCTGCCGGTGTTCGTCGTGCAGGGCTTCGCCGATCCAGGCCAGAGCATAGCCGCCGGCCTCGACGATGATGTTGCAGACGTCGGCCAGCATGTCCGGCCGATCGTGGTGGCGAACGATGGTCTGGGCCACGCCGCTCATCATGCGCAAGGCGCGGTTCTGGCGGTTGATCTGCCGCCGGTCGTTCTCCCGCATGGTGATGTCGTGGATGACGCCGGCCGTGACGCGCGGGCTGCCGTCGGCATGGCGTTCGGTGATGCAGCGGCGATCCTCGACCCAGCGCCAGGCGCCGCTGGCGTGGCGGAGGCGGTATTCGATCAGCTGCGGCTCGGCGTGGCCTTGTGCCCTGCCGGCGATGGCGTCGACCAGGCTGTGGCGGTCATCCGGATGGACCAGGTCGAGCCAGTCCTCCCGCGAACGGGGAGCGCTTTCCGGCGTGCAGCCGAGGATTTCCAGGATGCCGTCGCTGACGATCTGAGCGTCGGTGTCGTGCTGGTATTCCCAGCTGCCGGCGCCGCGGCCGTCGAGCGCCAGCTGCAGGTGGGCTTCCAGGCGCTGGTGGTCGCGCTCCAGCTGGACATGCTGCAGGGCGTTCTCCAGCCGCTCGACGGCCAGTTGCTCGAACAGCCGGCGCTGGCTGATGACGCCGACGAAACGACCTTCTGCGTCGGTTACCACCATGTGGCGCAGGTGGAAACGGGTCATCGCCTCGAGCACGCTATTGACCGTGGCGCTGACCTGCACGCTGCGCAACGGCTGGGTCATCGCGTCGCCCAGGGCCACCTCGTGCGGCGTGCCGAAGCGGACGAGCAGGCGGGGGATGTCGCGCTCGGTCAGGATGCCGACCGGCTTTTCGCCGATGCAGACGATCAGGTAGTCGGCGCCATCGTCGACCATGCTGGCGATGGCCTTGTCGAGCCGGGCATCCGGCGGCAGATGCGGGATCTTGCGATCCATCACGTCTTCCAGGGTGCGCAGATGGCTGAAGGCGGCGCTGCCCAGATGCATGCGGAAATCGGTTTCGCTGACGATGCCGATCATCTTGCCGTCATCGTCGGTGACGACCAGATGGCGGATTCCCTTGTCGTCGATCAGGCGGCGAGCGCTGAGCAGGTCCAGATGGCCGGGCGCGGTGATCAGCGGCTGCGACATGATGGCGGCGACCGGCATGTCGAGGGCCAGCCGTGAGTGCAGCGAGCGGACGATGTTGGTTTCGGTCAGGATGCCCAGTGGCTTGCCGTCCTCGACCACCAGCAGGCTGGAAATGTGCTCGTCGGCCATCGTCTGCGATGCCGTTTGCAGGCTGGCGTCGGGCGGCAGGCTGCGCACCTCGCTGGTCATGATGTTGGCGAGGGTCAGGGGCGGGAGCATGTGCATGACGGCGGCGGCTGGTTACTCGGCATCCCGGTTCGGCGAGGCGCTGGCCCCCACCCTATTCGGCGTAGGCTTGCGCGATGGCGATGAATTTGTCGTAGTCGGCGACGAAGGCGGCGACGACATCCGGATCGAAATGGGCGCCACTGCCTTCGACGATGATGCGATAGGCGTCGTCGAACGAGAAGGCCGGCTTGTACACCCGCTTGCAGGTCAGCGCGTCGAACACGTCGGCCAGCGCCATCAGGCGGGCGGCGATGGGAATGGCATCGCCGACCAGGGCGTCCGGGTAGCCGCTGCCGTCCCATTTTTCGTGGTGCGAACGGGCAATCAGCTTGGCGACGGCCAGGAAGTCGACCGGCGTTTCGGCATCGGCTTCGGCCAGTGCGATGGCGTTGCTGCCCAGTTCGGCGTGCGTCTTCATGATCTCCCACTCCTCCGGCGTCAGTTTGCCGGGTTTGAGCAGGATGTTGTCGGGGATGCCGACCTTGCCGATATCGTGCAGCGGAGCCGACTGCACCAGGGCGTTGATGGTCCGCTGATCGAGATAGTCGGCGAAGCGCGGGTGCTGGCGCAGACGGTTGGCCAGGGTCAGCATGTATTCCTGGGTGCGGCGCAGGTGCTTGCCGGTTTCGGGATCGCGGGTTTCGGCGAGACGGGCGAGGGCGTGGATGCTGACTTCCTGGATCACCTGGTTCTCGTGCATCCGGCGGGTAACCTCGCTTTCCAGAAAGGCGTTCTGGTCGCTGAGCAGGTCGCGTGCCGCCTTCAGTTCGAGCTGGGTGCGCACTCGGGCAAGGACGATGGTGGGACGGATCGGCTTGGTGATGTAGTCCACCGCCCCCAGTTCAAGTCCGCGTTCCTCGTCGGCCGTGCCATCCATGGCGGTAACGAAGATGACCGGAATCCGGCGCGTCGCTTCCGTGGCTTTCAGTTCGGCCAGAACGGCATAGCCGTCCATGTCCGGCATCATGACATCGAGCAGGATGATGTCGGGCGTCGGGTCCGCCATGGCGATCTGCAAGGCGCGCCGACCGGAGTTGGCGGCGCGGACACGAAAGGCGGGTTGCAACAATTCGCCGAGAACACTGAGGTTCTCCGGCGTATCGTCTACAATCAGGATAGTCGGTTGGCGGGCGTCCATAGGCTTGATATAGATCGCCCGTTGATGGCGATTTTGCAGAAATTATCACAGTCTCGCGCAAATATTGCCATCTTTGTGTTTTTGCGGGGCGCCGGAAATGCTCGCTAGGTGTCGCGACGGGTGCCGACGATGCGGTGATAGATGGCGAAACGGTTCTCGTCGATCTGGCCGCTGGCCACCGCGGCGACCAGGGAGCAGCCCGGTTCGCGGTCATGCCGGCAGTCGCGGAAACGGCATTGGCCGAGATGGCCGCGGAATTCGCGGAAGGCGATTTCGATTTCCTGGCGGTCGAGATGGCCGAGGCCGAATTCCTGCAGGCCGGGCGAATCGATCAGGTCGCTGCCGGCGTCCAGGTGATAGAGCGTGGCGTGCGTGGTGGTGTGCTTGCCGGAGTCGAGGGCTTGCGAAATTTCGCGGGTGGCGGCATTGGCTGCCGGAATCAGCGCATTGACCAAGGTCGATTTGCCCATCCCCGACTGGCCGACCAGCACGCTGGTCTTGCCGGCCAGGTACGGACGCAGGTCTTCGGCGTGGTCGCGGGCCGACAGTTCGAGGATAGGGTAGCCGAGCCCCGCCAGGGTGGCCAGGCGCTGGCGCGCCGCCGGCAGCTTGTCGGCCAGGTCGCACTTGTTGAGGACGATGAGCGGGGCGATCTCCTCGCTTTCCGCGGCGAGCAGGGCGCGGGCGATCAGCTCGTCGGAAAAGGCCGGCTCGGTGGCGACCACAATGACAAGCTGGTCGACGTTGGCGGCGATCAGCTTCTGGCGGATTTCATTGGAGCGATAGAGCAGGCTGCTGCGCGGCTGGATCGCCTCGACGACGCCCTGGTCGCCGGAGGTGCGCTGGATGTCCACGCGGTCGCCGCAGGCGATCTCGCTTTTCTTGCCGCGCGGGAAGCAGGGCAGCAGGGTGCCGTCGGCTAGTTCGACGACGTATTGCCGGCCATGGGCGGCGATGACCCGGCCTTCCATCAGGCCTTGCCCGGCAGCAGCTGCAGGTGCGCGATGCGCTGCGCGGCGGGCGGGTGGGAGTCGTAGAACAGCGAGTGGAGCGGGTCGGGGGTCAGGGTCGAGGCGTTATCCCGGTACAGCTTGACCAGGGCTTGGATCAGGTCGGCGGCGGCGGCGTGCTCGGCGGCGTAGGCATCGGCCTCGAATTCGTTGCGGCGCGACAGCCAGCTCATCAGCGGCGTCACTGGAAAGGTGAATACCGGCATGACCAGGAAGAACAGGATCAGGGCCAGCGCGGTGTTTTGCACGTCGACGCCCAGCCCGGCATAGAACCACGGCGCATCGATCAGCTGGCCGAGCAGCCACAGGAAGGCGAGCGAGCCGGCGAACATCATGACCATCCGCTTCAGCACATGCTTCTTGCGGAAGTGGCCAAGTTCGTGGGCGAGCACGGCTTCGACTTCGGGTGGGTCGAGGCGGGTGAGCAGGGTGTCGAAGAAGACGATGCGCTTGTTGTTGCCGAAGCCGGTGAAATAGGCGTTGCCGTGGCTGGAGCGCTTCGAGCCGTCCATCACGAACAGGCCGGAGGAGCGGAAGCCGCAGCGGGCGAGCAGGGCTTCGACGCGCGACTTCATCTCGCCTTCCTCGAGCGGCGAGAATTTGTTGAACAGCGGGGCGATCCAGGTCGGATAGACAAACATCAGCAGCAGGTTGAAAGCCGACCAGAACAGCCAGACGTACAGCCACCACGCGGCGCCCATGGCGCCCATCAGCCACAGCACGGCAAGGATGACCGGCGCGCCGATCAGGGCGCCGAGCAGCGTCTGCTTGGCGAGGTCGGCGAAGAACAGGCCCAGGGTCATCCGGTTGAAGCCGTGGCGCGCCTCGACGACGAACTGGTTGTACAGGGAAAGCGGCAGGTCCACCAGGCCGGAAATGACCATCACGCTGAAAATCATGGCCAGTCCGTAGGGCAGGCCCTCGACACGCGGCGACCAGAAACCGTGCAGCGCCGCCAGTCCGCCACCCAGCGTCAGCGTCAGCAACAGGCCGGCATCGACCAAGATGCCGATCACTGCCGCCTTGCTGCGATCGACCGTGTAATCGGCCGCTTTCTGGTGTGTCGGCAGCGTGATGCGTTCGGCGAATTCGCGCGGCAGCGCCTCGCGGTGCGCGGCGACGAAGCGGATATGGCGCAGCTTCAGCCACAGGCGTATGGTCAGGGTCAGCGCCAGGAAGGCGAGGAAAGTCAGGGTGAAGTTTTGGCTCACGAAGGTCGGGAAAGCTGTGCGAAAATCACGGTTTTAAAGGATTGGGCAATTATATGGCAGGCAATGCAAACAACCTCGTCTGGCTGGATATGGAAATGACGGGTTTGAATCCGGATGGCGATCGCATCATCGAGATGGCCATGGTGGTCACCGACTCGGACCTGGTCATGGTTGCCGAATCGCCGTCCTGGGTGGTGCATCAGTCCGACGCCACGCTGGCTGCCATGGACGAGTGGAACCAGAAGACCCACGGTCGTTCCGGCCTGATCGACAAGGTCAAGGCATCGACCATGGACGAGGCGGCGGTCGAGGCGGCGGCGCTGGAATTCCTGAAGAAATATTCCCTGGCCAACCATTCACCGATGTGCGGCAACTCCATCGGCCAGGATCGTCGCTTCATGGCCCGCTACATGCCGACCCTGGAATCCTTCTTCCATTACCGCAACCTCGATGTCAGCACCCTGAAGGAGCTGTGCAAGCGCTGGCAGCCGGAGGTGTACAGGGGCTTCAAGAAGAAGAGCAAGCACACGGCATTGGCCGACATCTACGAGTCCATCGACGAACTCAAGTACTACCGGGAACATTTCCTGAAGGGCTGATAGCCTAGCCAGATGGCGCCCTGCCCAGCGGCGGGCGCCGTCGTCAGCGACGGTAAAGGCGGAATTTTTCCTTGCGGTCGCCCGGGCGGTTGCCCTCCCAGACCTTGCTCCACTGGCCGCTCGGCGGCGCCAGTTCACGCCGTGTGTCGCCGACCACCAGCAGCCAGTCGCAGGCCTTGCCTGCCTTTGAATCCTCGGCAACCGGTTCTATCTCGACGAAATAGGACAGCGACGCGAGTTGCGTGTCGCTCAGGCCGCGCTCGGCCAGGCAGCCGTGATTGTCGGGCAGCGTTTTGGCAATGGCCTGGGCCACCGGGCGGTAGGTCTTGCCGTAGTCGAACCAGGGAAGGATCAGGCTGGTGGCCAGCAGCCACAGCGTGGTGAAGCCCAGCGTCCAGTGCGTCAGGCTGCGGTAGGGCGAGCGCGGCGCGGTGACGATCAGCCACAGCCACCAGACGGTGGCGGTCAGGCCGATGGCCAGCGCGAACCAATGAACCTGGCCGACGAAGCCAGGGCGCAGGATGACCGCCCGCTCGGCCAGCTTGCTCGGCCAGCCCAGCGCCATGGCCGACCAGCCGACCCAGACGACGACGGCGAACAGGCTGAAGGTGGACATCGCGAACCAGTCGAAGGCACTGGCCGCGCCGCGCCGCAAGGCCAGCGCCCCGGGGGTGGCGAGCAGGGCGAGCGGCGGTAGCAGGAGCAGCGAGGGAATTTCGCGCGGCCGGAAGGCCCAGGCCAGCAGGAGCAGCGTGATGACGAAAAAGGCCAGCGGCAGCACCAGGTTCGGCGCCTGCAGCTCCTTGCGCCGTATCCACAGCGTCCACGCCGCCAGCGGCATGGCCGGGAAGGCGAACCAAGGCACCATGCCGATGAAGCGGCCGAGGCCGATCAACGAAAACGGGGTATTGAACGGCGCTAGTTCGGTGGCTAGCCAGCCGTGGAAACGGCTTGGTTCCAGATTGAGCAGGAGCAGCGGCCAGGGCAGGATCAGCACGGTTGCGATGGCCAGACCGATAAGCAGGGTGTGCAGGGCTTTCGGGCGATCCGGCGACAGCCACCAGGCAACTGGCGCGAGGGCGAGCAGAGGCAGGGTGGGGGCGATGCCGGTGCCGAGCAGGCAGGCGGCGACGGCGAGGCCGTAGAAGATGCCGGTCAGCCGCGGCTTGCGGCCGATGGCGGCGAGGGCGCCGAGGCCGCCGCCGTAGGCCGCCAGCGCAATGAGCATGGGCTGTGCATCATGGGCGTGGAAGAGCAGGCCGGCACAACCGGCGAGCAGCATCGGGCTGGCCGCCGCCGATTCTTCGCCGTAGAGTTCGCGGCTGGCGTAGTAGAGGCCCATCAGGGCCAGGGTGACCCAGATGCCGCTGGCGATGCGCATCGCTTCGTGCAGCGGCAGGAACCAGCCGAAGGCCTTGCCGGTCAGCGCGGCGCTCCAGTAGTAGAGCGGCGGTTCGTGGAAGGCGCGGCCGGCCAGGTCGGGCGACAGCCAGTCGCCGTGGTGCAGCATGTGCCATGCCGTGCCGATGTGGACGGCGTCCTCGCCCTTCCACGGGTCGCGGCCAAACAGGCCGGCCAGCACGTAGAAGGCCAGCATGCCGGCGAGCATCCAGCCGGACGGGGGCAGGCGGATGCCGCGACGGATCAGGGCAAGGAAATCAGGCATGTCGTCCGGAAATGAAAAAGGCAGCCCACAGGCTGCCTTTCGTGGCGGCGAAAATCAAGCCGATCAGGCTGCAGCCTTGCCGCGCATGGCGCCGAACTTCTGGTTGAACTTCTCGACGCGACCGGCGGTGTCGACGATCTTCTGCTTGCCAGTGTAGAACGGGTGGCACAGGGAGCAGACTTCAATGTGGAAGGCATCCTTGGCCATGGTCGACTTGGTCGTGAAGGTGTTGCCGCAGGAGCAGGTCACGGCGACGTCTTTGTAATTCGGGTGGGTATCGGCTTTCATCTCTTATCCTTTAAACGAGCGACCGGCGGATGTGGCCGATCTGGGAAGCCCGCGATTATCCTCGAAAAAACGCGGGCTTGCAATATATTTGCTTGGGCTGGCTTAACCGCGACGCATGGCGTCGAAGAACTCCGCATTGCCCTTGGTCGATTTGACCTTGTCGAGCAGGAATTCCATCGCTTCGAGGTCGTCCATCGGGTAGCACAGTTTGCGCAGCACCCACATCTTCTGCAGGACGTCGGGCTTGAGCAGCAATTCCTCGCGGCGGGTGCCGGAGCGATTGACGTTGACCGCCGGGTACATGCGCTTCTCGGCCATGCGGCGGTCGAGGTGGATTTCCGAGTTGCCGGTGCCCTTGAATTCCTCGTAGATGACTTCGTCCATGCGCGAGCCGGTGTCGATCAGCGCGGTGGCCAAGATGGTCAGCGAGCCGCCTTCCTCGATGTTGCGCGCGGCGCCGAAGAAGCGCTTCGGGCGCTGCAGCGCGTTGGCGTCGACACCGCCGGTCAGCACCTTGCCGGAGGCCGGCTGTACGGTGTTGTAGGCGCGGGCGAGGCGGGTGATGGAGTCGAGCAGGATGACCACGTCCTTCTTGTGCTCGACGAGGCGCTTGGCCTTCTCGATGACCATCTCGGCCACCTGCACGTGGCGCTGGGCCGGTTCGTCGAACGTCGAGGAGATGACCTCGCCGTCCACCGAGCGCTGCATGTCGGTGACTTCTTCCGGGCGCTCGTCGATGAGCAGCACGATCAGATAGGCTTCCGGGTGGTTGGTGGCGATCGAATTGGCGATGTTCTGCATGAGCACCGTCTTGCCGGTGCGCGGCGGGGCGACGATGAGCCCGCGCTGGCCCTTGCCGATCGGCGTCACCAGGTCCACGATCCGCATGTTCAGTTCCTTGGGATCGGTCTCGAGGATGAAGCGCTTGATCGGATG
>DATGXM010000208.1:0-6809 GCA_035298985.1 Azonexus sp.
GACCAGGCAGCGACCAGCTTCGGAAATGTAGCCGGTCTTCGAGACGCCGATCTCCCAGTTGTCGCTACGGACCAGCGCATTGGTATTGTGAAAGTCGCGGATGCGGCCGTTCAATTCGACCCGGGCCTCCGCCGTCGTCGAATGCTGGCGGATTTCCGGGTAGCGCGCGGCAGCGGCCACCATGCGGGCCAAGTCATGCGCCGTGGACACGTTGTTGCTCGACAGGCCGGTGGGCTCCTCGAAGCGCGAGTTGTACATACCCAGCGCCTGCGCCTTCTTGTTCATGGCCTGCACGAAAGCCGGCAGCCCGCCCGGATAATGGCGGCCCAGCGCATGGGCGGCGCGGTTTTCCGACGACATCAGCGCCAGCAGCATGGCGGCTTCGCGGGTCATCGTGGTACCGACCGGCAGGCGGGAACGCGTGCCCTTCAGGCCGTCGACGTCCTCCTCACCGATGCTGATCACTTCCTGCTGATCGAGCTTGGCATCGAGCACGACCATGGCGGTCATCAGCTTCGAAATCGACGCGATAGGGACAACGACATCGGGTTGCTTTTCCAGCAAGGGCTGACCACTGGTCTGGTCGATGACCAGTGCCGACGCCGAATAGAGGGCCAGACGGCGCGGGTCGCCGTCCATTTCCATGGCGACATGGCGGACGTGCTTGACGGCTGGCCTGGCAGCCACGAGGGAATTCTTGGCCGACGCCCGAGACGGACTCGCCGCAGCGTGCCGGACCGGGGACTTGGCAGCGGCCACCTTGGACGACTGGGCCTTGGTGGCCGATTTGACAACCGGTTGCTTGCCCGACTTGGCGACCGCAGGCGCCTTCTTGGCTGCCTTTTTCGAGGTATTCTGCTCTGCTGTCTGCGCGGCAAAAGCGGGCGCCTGCCCGCACAGACCCAGAACCACACCGACCAGCAAGGCCGCCTTCAATTTCTGCTTCATTTCACATCTCCTGCCAATCGCCGGCATTTTATCCGAGTTTAGCAGGAGGCGTGAAATTTTCAATAAAAATAAACAGATATAAAAACAAATTAAAGCAATGACTTAGCCGGTATTAGCCCGCATCGACCACGGTAAGCGCAGTCATGTTCACAATGCGGCGCACCGTGGCGGTCGGCGTCAGAATATTGACCGGTTTGGCCGCCCCGAGCAGGATGGGGCCGACCGTCAGGTTGTCGCCGGCCGCCACCTTCAGCAGGTTGAACGAGATGTTCGCCGCATCCAGCGTCGGCATGACCAGCAGGTTGGCCTGTCCCTTCAGGCGAGAGTTGGGGAAGGCCTTGAGGCGGATGCTCTCGTCGAGCGCCGCATCGCCGTGCATCTCGCCTTCGACTTCCAATTCCGGCGCCCGCTGGTTCAACTGCGCCAGCACGTCGCGCATTTTCAGCGAAGTCGGCGTGTCCTCGGTACCGAAGGTGGAATGCGAGAGCAGCGCGACCTTGGGCGTGATGCCGAAATTGCGGATTTCCTCGGCGGCGAGCAGGGTCATGTCGGCCAGCTGTTCGGCACTCGGGTCGTAATTGACATAGGTATCGCCGATGAAGACGGTGCGCTCCGGCAGGATCAGCAGGTTCATCGCGTAGTAGCGATCCTGGTCGGCGCGCATGCCGATCACGTTCTGCACGTATTCGCGGTGCGTCTCGTGGCGACCGAAGGTGCCGCAGATCAGGCCGTCGGCGTACCCGAGGCGGACCATCAGCGCGCCGTACAGGGTATTGCGGCGACGCACTTCGCGGCGGGCGAACTCGGGCGAGACGCCCTTGCGCTCCATGATGCGATGGTAGGTGGTACAGAACTCCTCGTAATGCTCGTCGAAGAAGGCGCAGTTGTCGGAATGGATGACTTCGAAGTCGTCGCCTTCGCGGATGCGCAGGCCGGCCGCTTCGATGCGGCGCTGGATTTCACTACGGCGGCCGATGAGCAGCGGCAAGGCAATGCCTTCGTCGCGCACCACCTGCACGGCGCGCAGCACGCGCTCGTCCTCGCCCTCGGCGAAAACGATGCGCTTGGGTGCCAGCTTGGCCTGCGAGAACACCGGCTTCATGATCATGCCGGAGTGGTAGACGAATTCGTTCAGCCCTTGCAGGTAGGCATCCCAGTCCTTGATCGGGCGGGTGGCGACGCCCGAATCCATGCCCGCCTTGGCGACTGCCGGGGCGATCTTGACGATCAGGCGCGGATCGAAGGGGTTGGGGATCAGATATTCCGGACCGAAGCTGGCCACCTTCTCGCCATAGGCGCGGGCGGCGACTTCCGACTGTTCGGCTCGCGCCAGTTCGGCGATGGCCTTGACCGCCGCCATCTTCATTTCTTCGGTAATGGTGGTCGCCCCGACGTCGAGCGCACCGCGGAAGATGAAGGGGAAGCACAGCACATTGTTGACTTGGTTCGGGTAGTCCGAGCGGCCGGTGCAGATGATGGCGTCGTCGCGGACTTCCTTGACCTTTTCCGGCAGGATTTCCGGCGTCGGGTTGGCCAGCGCCATGATCACCGGCTGGGCGGCCATCTTGGCGACCATTTCGGGCTTCAGCACGCCGCCGGCGGACAGGCCGAGGAAAACGTCGGCACCTTCGATGACTTCGGCCAGGGTACGGGCATCGGTCTTCTTGACGTAGCGCGCCTTGATGTCGTCCATTTCCTCGACGCGGCCTTCATAGACCAGGCCCTTGATATCGGTGACCCAGATGTTCTCGACCGGGGCGCCGAGCATGACCAGCAGGTCGAGGCAGGCGAGCGCGGCCGCGCCGGCGCCGGAGGTGACGATCTTGACCTTGGACAGGTCCTTGCCGATCAGGTGCAGGCCGTTGAGGATGGCGGCACCGACGACGATGGCCGTGCCGTGCTGGTCGTCGTGGAAAACGGGAATCTTCATGCGCTCGCGCAGCTTCTTCTCGATGTAGAAGCATTCCGGCGCCTTGATGTCTTCGAGGTTGATGCCGCCGAAGGTCGGTTCCAGCGAGGCGATGGTGTCGATCAGCTTGTCCGGGTCGCGCTCGTCGATTTCGATGTCGAAGACGTCGATGTTGGCGAATTTCTTGAACAGCACGCCCTTGCCTTCCATGACCGGCTTGGCGGCCAGGGCGCCGATCGGCCCGAGGCCGAGCACGGCGGTGCCGTTGGTGATGACGCCGACCAGGTTGGCGCGCGACGTCAGGGTGCTCGCTTCACGCGGATCGGCGACGATTTCCTCGCAGGCGTAGGCGACGCCCGGCGAGTAGGCCAGCGACAGGTCGTACTGGTTGGTCAGCTGCTTGATCGGGGTCACCGCAATCTTGCCCGGCTTGGGCTGGCGGTGATAGTAGAGGGCTGCTTCGCGTAACTGCCGAGGGTCCATTTCCTTGTCTCCGTTTTATATCGTGAAATACGATTTCGAATTGCGGAAAGATAATAGCATGTTGCCCGGGAAATACCACACCATCGGATATCACGTAGGCGTTGGCGTCAAGTAGATGTTTACCCTAAGTTGAGGCATAATTATGCGCTTCCCAGCCGACGGCCTCCAGCCGCTCGCAGTCTTGGTGGCAGTTCCCGGCGACTGGCGTGAAACCTAGCTTTATCAGCAACTTAGAGAGAGACATATCGCCATGACCGCACCGCTGAACGCTCCTGCCTACGTCAAACACGAAGCCCTGAAGAAATGGGTGGCCGAAATCGCCGAGCTGACCCAACCGGATCGCATCCACTGGGCCGACGGAACCCAGGAAGAATATGACCGTCTGTGCGCCGAAATGGTCGCCGCCGGCACCCTGATCAAGCTGAACGAACAAAAGCGCCCGAATTCCTACCTGGCCTTCTCCGACCCGTCCGACGTCGCCCGCGTCGAAGATCGCACCTACATCTGCTCCGAAAAGAAGGAAGACGCCGGCCCGACCAACAACTGGGAAGAGCCCGCCAAGATGCGCGAGACCCTGAACGGCCTGTTCAAGGGCTGCATGAAGGGCCGCACCATGTACGTCATCCCGTTCTCGATGGGTCCGCTCGGCTCGCCGATTGCCCACATCGGCTTCGAGATCACCGACTCCGCCTACGTCGTCGTCAACATGAAGACGATGACCCGCATGGGCAAGGCCGTGTTCGACGTGCTCGGCAGCGATGGCGAATTCGTGCCCTGCGTCCACACGGTTGGCGCGCCGCTCGAGCCGGGCCAGCAGGATGCCAAGTGGCCGTGCAACCCGACCGTCAAGTACATCGTGCACTACCCGGAAACCCGCGAAATCTGGTCCTACGGCTCCGGCTACGGCGGCAACGCCCTGCTCGGCAAGAAGTGCTTCGCGCTGCGCATCGCTTCCAACATGGCCCGCGAACAGGGCTGGCTGGCCGAACACATGCTCATCCTCGGCGTCGAATCGCCGGAAGGTGAAAAGTCCTACGTCGCCGCCGCCTTCCCGTCGGCCTGCGGCAAGACCAACTTCGCCATGCTGATCCCGCCGAAGACCCTGGACGGCTGGAAGATCACCACGATCGGCGACGACATTGCCTGGATCAAGCCGCGCGTCGATGCCGACGGCGTCACCCGCTTCTACGCCATCAACCCCGAAGCCGGCTTCTTCGGCGTCGCTCCGGGCACGTCCGAGAAGACCAACTACAACGCCCTGGCCACGCTCAAGGAAAACATCATTTTCACCAACGTCGCGCTGACCGACGACGGCGACGTGTGGTGGGAAGGCCTGACCAAGCAGGCGCCGGATCACCTGATCGACTGGCAGGGCAACGACTGGACGCCGGAAGACGGCAAGGCCGGCAAGAAGGCCGCCCACGCCAACTCCCGCTTCACCGCCCCGGCCAGCCAGTGCCCGTCGGTTGATCCGGCCTGGGAAGATCCCGCCGGCGTGCCGATTTCCGCCTTCATCTTCGGCGGCCGCCGCGCCACCACCGTGCCGCTGGTCTACCAGGCCTTCAACTGGAACTACGGCGTCTACATGGCCGCCACGCTGGGCTCCGAAACGACCGCTGCCGCCTTCGGCCAGCAGGGCGTCGTCCGCCGCGATCCGTTCGCCATGCTGCCGTTCTGCGGCTACCACATGGGCGACTACTTCAACCACTGGCTGAAGATGGGCAAGACCGTCGATGCCACCCCGAAGATCTTCTGCGTGAACTGGTTCCGCATGAACGAGAAGGGCGAATTCATGTGGCCGGGCTTCGGCGACAACATGCGCGTCCTGAAGTGGATCGTCCAGCGTTGCAAGGGCACCGTCGCCGCCAAGGAAACCGTGCTCGGCTGGATGCCGAAGTTCGAGGACATCGACTGGACCGGCCTGGAAATCAACAAGGCCGATTTCGAAGCCCTGACCACCATTGATGCCGACGCCTGGAAGTCCGAACTGGCCGGCCACAAGGAGTGGTTCGACAAGATGGGCGAAAAGATGCCGCGCGAACTCGTGCTCAAGCGCGAACTCTTCGAAATGGGCATCTTCAAGGACGCCGCCTGATTCGTCCCTGAGCGATAATGCAACGGCCACCTCCGGGTGGCCGTTTTCATTTGAGGAATGCCATGACTTACCGCCCCGCCCGCCGCCTGGCCGACATCGAGCCCTTCCACGTCGTCGAACTGCTGACCCGCGCCCGGCAGCTGGAAGCCGAAGGGCGCGACATCATCCACATGGAGGTCGGCGAGCCTGACTTCCCGACACCGGAACCGATCGCCGAAGCGGCCATCGCCGCCATCCGCGATCACAAGACGCTGTACACCCAGGCCCTCGGCCTGCCCGAGTTACGGGCAGCGATTGCCGCCTTTTACCGCGAGCGCTATGGCGTGACGGTGCCGTCCAGCCGCATCGCCATCACCAGCGGTGCTTCGGGCGCCCTCAACCTGGCTTTCGCTGCCTTGGCCAACCCCGGCGACGAATGGCTGCTGGCCGATCCCGGCTATCCGTGCAACCGGCACATCCTGCGCACCTACGAAGGCGTGCCGCGCAGCATCCCGGTCGGCCCGGACAGCAATTTCCAGCCAACGGCGGAACAGGTGGCAACGGCCTGGGGCGACCGCACGGCCGGCCTGCTCGTCGCCTCGCCGGCCAATCCGACCGGAACGCTGCTACCCCAAGGCGAGATCGAAGCACTGGCTGCGCTGTGCCGGGCCAAAGGCGGTCATTTCCTGGTCGACGAGATTTATCACGGCCTGACATACGCCCCGCAGGAAGTCCCCTTGGGGGACGAGGTTAACGCCCCTACAGCATGCGCCGCCGGCGACGATATCTGGGTGATCAACAGCTTCTCGAAGTACTTCCAGATGACCGGCTGGCGCCTGGGCTGGATGGTCATTCCCGAGGCCTATGGGCGCGACGTCGAGAAGCTGGCGCAGAACCTGACGCTGTGCCCGTCGACGCCGGCCCAGTACGCCGCCTTGGCCGCCTTCACACCGGAGACCATAGCGATACTCGAAGCACGGCGCGCTGAATTTCGCCGCCGTCGCGACTTCCTGGCGCCAGCCTTGGAGCGCATCGGTTTTCGCGTCACCGCCCGCCCGGAAGGCGCCTTCTATCTCTATTGCGATTGCTCGGCGCTGGCTGCCGACAGCTTCGCGCTGGCCCGCGACCTGCTGGAAAAGGCCGGCGTCGCCGCCACGCCGGGGCTCGATTTCGGCAGCAACGAACCGGAAAAGCACATCCGTTTCGCCTACACGACGGAAATTCCCCGCCTCGACGAAGCGGTCAGACGCCTAGGCGCTTATTTCGGCCGGTAAGGTCAGGTCGGCATGGCGGGCGGCCAGCGTCGCCCAGTCGAAATGCGGCCCGGGGTCGGTCTTGCGGCCCGGGGCGATATGGCTGTGCCCGGCGATGGCCTTGATCGGGTAGTGCCCGCGC
>DATGXM010000209.1:0-14761 GCA_035298985.1 Azonexus sp.
TTGGCCTGGTAGAGCGCCTGGTCGGCGCAGCGGGTCAGATCGTCGGGCGTCTTGCCGTGATCGGGATAGGCGGAAACGCCCAGGGAAATGGTGAAGGTCAGCTGGAAATTACCATGCGCGATCGACAGCCGCTCGACTGCCGCCCGCCACGCTTCGGCCCGCAGCATGGCGACGTCCAGCGGCATGTTGGGAAGCAGGATCAGGAACTCCTCGCCGCCATAGCGGCAGGCCACATCCTCGGCGCGGATGTCGGCCGACAGCGTCGCCGCCAGCGTGCGCAACACCTCGTCGCCGACCTGGTGGCCGTAGGTGTCGTTGACCCGCTTGAAATAGTCGATGTCGAGCATGACCAGCGACAAGGGATTGCCCTCGCGTCGGGCGCGCGACACTTCGCGGTCCAGCGTTTCGTCGAGATAGCGCCGGTTGTACAGGCCGGTCAGGCTGTCGCGTACGGCCAGTTCCTGCAGCGCCACCTGCAGACGGCCGATCTCGTCGATCCGCGCATGCAGCTGCCGGTTGCTTTCATGCAGGGCGCGCTCGGCGGCCTTGCGTTCGCTGATGTTGCGGGTAATGCCCAGTATGGTGCGCGCCACGCCATCGGCGTCGAGCAGGTAGCTGGACACCACCTCGGTCGATATCTGCGTTCCATCCTTGCAAATCTGCTCGAACTCGCTGACCAGCACGCTACCCGCGCGGTCGCCAGCAGCTATGCGGCGCAGGCCGAGGTCGATTTCGCGCGCCAGCCGGGCCGCTGAATCAGGGGTCAGCCGGGCATCGAACGGCTGGCCGACGACCTCCTCCGGCGTATAGCCGGTCATTTCGCCGACCGACGGGCTGACGTAGGTGTAGCAACGAGTGGGAATGTCGACGGTCCAGATCACGTCGTGGCTGTTTTCGGCCAGCATGCGGTAACGCGCCTCGCTTTCCCGCAGACGCCCCGCTGTCAGCGCCTCCCGTTCGCCGGCCCGCAAGACGCGGATGAGGACCAGCGACAGGGCGAGGAAGAGCAGCAAGCCAGCCACCGCCGCGAGCCAGGCGGTATGCCGCCAGTCGGCCAGGTAATCCATCTCGGCGCGTCCGGCGGTCACGTAAAACGGATAGTCGACCAGGCGGCGAAAGCCATAGATTCTTTCAACGCCGTCGACCATCGACAAGCGTATCGTTCCCGAACGCACCCCCGCCTCGATCTGGTTCTGCAGGGCGTTGTTGACCAGCGGCTTGTTGACCAGGTCGGGGACGTAGGGGCGGCGCAGAACCACGCCACCGTCCTCGGCGCGGCGCAGGGAAACCACACCATTGGCCCCGACACCTACGCTGTCCAGCCATGAGCTCAAATAGGCCAGATCGATCTGGGCGACAATGACCGCCCGCAAATCGCCGACCTGGCGGCGGACCGGGATCGCCACGTTGAGCACCGGGCGGTGATTCAGGCGGTCGGCCTGCACCTCGGAGAAATAAAGGCCATTTTCCGCCCCGTGTTGGAAGGCCTTGAAATAACCGCGATCGCTGAAGTCACCGCCGTCCGTGCGGCCTTTCGAGACATAAAGCAGTTGCCCTCCGGCGTCGAGGATGCGGAAGCTATCCACTTCCGGAAATTCACGGGCGTGAGCCTGCAATTCACGCACGACGCCACTACGATAACTGTTCGCCGCAGCCGCCTCGAAGGCATCGTCCGGCACGCTTGCCGCCAGAAGCTCAAGCGCCGCCTGGAGGCGCTGAATGGTGCCGGACAGCCGAAGCTCGAGCAAAGCAGAAACGGCGATCGCGTCCGCTTCGGCATTCCGCTCGGCCTGGCGGCGTCCCTCCTGCAGCAGAAAAATCACCAAGGACGCGACGCCCAGGCACGTCACCACGAAAAACAGCACCATGCGCACTTGCGACGAACGAAATGCCCGCCGCAGAACCTCGCGCAATGCCGCCTTCTCCATCAGGAAGCGCTCTTCGAACAGCCCTGCAGACCGCAGCCACACCCGCAAACGACAGTGTGGCGGCAGGCCATTACTTGACCTGGTTCAGCTTCTGTTCGATGCGCGCCAGGGGAACTGCGCCGGGGATGCGCTCTCCGTCGCCAAAAAACAGGGTGGGCGTACCGGAGATATTCAATTTGCGCCCGAATTCCTGATTCTTCGTAATCGCCGAAGTGTCGCAATCCTCCCGCCCGGCCGGCGCCTTGCCGTCCAGCATCCAGTCATTCCACGCCTTGGCGCGGTCGGCCATGCACCAGATCTGGCGCGACTTGCGCACCGAATCCTCGGACAGGATGGGCAGCAGGAAGGTATAGATCGTCACGTTGTCGAGCTTCAGCATTTCCTTGACCAGACGCTTGCAATAACCGCAATTGGGGTCTTCGAAGGTCGCCAGCACGCGCTTGCCGTCGCCGCGCACCTGCTTGATGGCCCGCTCGAGCGGCAGTTCATTGAAACGGATCGCCGTCAGTTTCTTCAGGCGTTCGTCGGTCACGTTCTTCATGCTCTTGGCGTCAATCATCTGCCCGCCGACGACGATCGCCGACACCTTGTCGTCGGTGTAGAAAATGGTGCCATCGGCATAGACTTCGTACAGGCCGAGATAGCCCGACTTGGCCACGCTTTCGACTTTGGTGCCCAGCTTGGCCTCCATGGCTTTGCGGATATCGGCCTCGTCGGCGATGGCGAATGAAGCGCAGGCCATGGCCAACGTCAGGGACAACATCTTTTTCAACATGGAACTCTCCTAAAGCGCCCCGAGTGCATAACGCACCAGGGCGTTCTTGATGAACGGCAGGCCATTGGTCACATTCAGGCCGAGATTGCGCAGCGGCCGCAGACCGGGTGACGACTCCTTGAACAGGCGGCGCAGGCGATCGGTCGTCGTCTGCATCAATACCGTCTCTTCGCGGCGGGCCCGCTGATAGCGCTGCAGGAAACGCGCTTCGCCAATATCCTGCCACGGCTGTGCCGCCGCGAGCAGCGCCGCCAGTTCGCGGACATCCTGGAAGCCGAGGTTGATGCCGTGACCGGACAGCGGATGGATGCCATGCGCGGCATCGCCGACCAGGGCCAGGCGCGGCGCCACCGTCTGCGGCACGCGCATCAGGCGCAACGGGAAGGCGGCCGGCGGCGTCAAGAGTTCCAGGTCGCCAAGGACGCGCGCCCCGGCTTCGGCTACGCGCGCACAGAATTCCGGCGGAGGAAGCGCACACAATTCGTCGGCCAGTGCATCGTCTGTCGACCAGACAACGGAAATGCAGTTTCCCGGCAACGGCAGATAGGCCAGCACGCCATCGTCGCGGAACCACTGGTAGGCGCAATGGCGATGCGGCCGGCCGGTGGCGAAGTTGGCCACCACGCCTTTCTCGCCGTATGGGGTATTGATCGCTACCAGCCCGGCCGACTGGCGAACCCAGGAGTCGCGGCCGTCGGCGCCGACCAGCAAGGGTGCGGCCAGCCCGGTGCCGTCAGCCAGCTGAAGGACCGCCGCGTCGTGGCGGAATTCGAGGGACGCCGGGCGTGCCGGGCAAAACAGCGTCAGATTGCCCTGCCGCTTGGCGCTCTCCCAGAACTCGCAGGCCATTAGCGAGGATTCGAGAACGCTACCGAGTTCCGGAACACCGGTTTCGTAAGCGGAAAAACCCAGCTTGCCACCCTGGTCGCCGAAAATCTGCATGGCCCGGATCGGGGCGATGCGGGTTTCGTCCAGATGGCGCCAGGCGCCTATGCTGTCGAGGAAATCCTTGTTGGCGGGGCTGATCGCGTAAATACGCGCATCCCAGCCGTCGGGGCGGCGCGGCGGCTGGCTCTCCACCAGCGCAATACGCAGCCGGGCATCGCGCAAGGCAAGCGCCAAACTGGCGCCGGCCAAGCCACCGCCCACGATGATCAGATCAAACTGCTGCATGTCGGCAATTATGCCGCTTCAGGGAACAGATACAAACAGATCAGGCCGCGTTGCCGCCACCGCCGGACTGCGGCTTGTTCTGGCGCGGCCGACGATTGTTGTTGGTGCGCGGGCGATGTTTCTTCTGCTGCTGCCCACCGCCACCGCCGCCACCCGGCTTGCCGTGCTGCATGTTGCCACGGCCCTGGTTGCCGCCACCGCCGTGCTGTTCGTTGCCGGAGATGCGGTTACCCGGGGCGAGCTGGATTTCCAGCTCGATGATTTCGTCCCATTGCTCGTCGGTGCGATCGCGCTCGGGAATGGACAGCAATTCGCGCAGACGACGGCGAGTATCAATCTGCGGCGTTACGACCGGCTGATTCTCGGGAGTGTCTTCAGGGGAATTTTCAGGATTGGAATCGTTCATTGGAAACTAAAAAGCGGAGCCCGCCAAGGGCGAACCCCGCATTCAAAAGCGCCGAAATCACTTTTTCTTGGCAGCAGCCTTTTTGGCAGCGACAGCGGCCTTGAAAGCCGTACCGGCGGAGAACTTCGGTACCGTGGTAGCGGGAATTTTGAGCGTGGCGCCGGTCTTCGGATTCTTGCCGGTGCGCGCTGCGCGCTTTGCGGACTTGAAGGTCCCGAAACCCACGAGCGTAACGGATTCGCCCTTGGTTACGGTCTTGACCACCGCGCCGATGATGGCAGACAACGCCTTGTCGGCAGCAGCCTTGGTGATACCAGCTTCTTTTGCAGCAACTTCGACCAGCTCGGATTTATTCATCTAAGTGCCTCCTGTTACCTACTAACGTTTAAGAAAACTGGCCGTCTTGACGGCAGCACGGTAAAAGTAGCATACCTTTTTGAATAAGTGTTGGCCCAGTGGGGCTTTATGGGTGGCCGGGGGCGTTTTTTTGCAATTACCACACGTATTTCTGGCGTGCCTGAAACAAGAACCCCGGCGCGAGACCGGGGTTCCATTTCATGCCTCACGGATGAAGCTTACTTTTTCTCGGCAGCATCCTCTGCCGCTTTCGGCTTGTCACCGTGCGAAATCTCCAGGGCACCTTCGTTCTGCTTACCGATATGCTGGTCAATCTGGGGCAACTGGTGAGCGATACCCTTGTGGCAGTCGATACAGGTCTTGCCTTCGTCGAACGCCTTCGGGTGCATGCGGGCCGGACGGTCGCCCTGCTCGGTATAGTCCATGTACGAATAGTTATGGCAGTTGCGGCACTCGCGGGAATCGGCCTTCTTCATGCGATCCCATTCGTGCTGCGCCAGCTCATGACGCTTCTTGTTGAACTTCTCCGGCGTATCGACGCTGCCCAGGATCTTGTGCAGCACTTCGTTGGAAGCCTGCATCTTGCGGATCATCTTCGGGCCCCACTCCTTCGGCACGTGGCAATCCGGGCAGGTAGCGCGAACGCCGGTCCGGTTGGTGTAGTGCACCGTGTTCTGGTATTCGCGGAAGACGTTCTCTTCCATTTCGTGGCAGGAGATGCAGAAGGATTCCTTGTTGGTCGCTTCCAGGGCCCAGTTGAAGCCCCCCCAGAAAACGATGCCGCCGACGAAAATCAGCAGGACCGAGACCAGGCCGATGCGCTTGACCCAGGCGGGCATGTATTTTTCGAGACTCATCATTCCCCCTTCTTGGTGGCCGGTTTGTAGGTATTCTCGACCAGCGGCTTGGCGTCGAACTGCGGCACGTGGCACTGCATGCAGAAGTAACGGCGCGGCGAGATGTTCTTCAGCTTGTTGTCCTCGCGGTCGAGGTAGTGCGACTTGGCAACCTTGGTGGCGCCGGTTTCCTCGGCGCGTTCCTTGGAGTGGCAGTCCATGCACTTGTTGAAGTTCTGCGTGATGTTGTAGCCCTTGACGCTGTGCGGGATCAGCGGCGGCTGCTTCTGGAAGTTGCGCTGGATATTGGACTGATCCTTCTCGGGCTTGAACATGTTGACCTTGGAGTTGCCCTCGATCGTCACGCCGCCAATTTCGTTGACCAGTTCCTGCGCGCTGGCCATGCCGATGCCGCCCAAGGCGATGCCGGCGGCCAAGGCCAGAGTGGTAATCAATTTCATCTTTTCACCTCCGAGTGGCGACCGGCGGAGAGCGCCGGCCGCTGTTCGTTATTGTCGTTTCAGGTATCAGGCCTTGGTCACCTTGACCGCGCACTTCTTGTAGTCCGTTTCCTTGGAAATCGGGCAGGTCGCATCCAGCGTCAACTTGTTGACCAGACGACCGGCATCGAAGAACGGGATGAAGACCAGGCCGCGCGGCGGCTTGTTGCGGCCACGGGTTTCGACACGCATGGTCACCTCGCCGCGACGGGAGGCGATCTTGACCTCCATACCGCGCTGCAGGCCGCGATCGCGGGCATCGTCCGGGTGCATGAAGACGACGGCATCCGGGAAGGACTTGTACAGTTCTGGCACGCGGCGGGTCATCGAACCGGTATGCCAGTGTTCCAGCACACGGCCGGTACACAGCCACAGGTTGAACTCGGCGTCCGGCATTTCCGGGGGATCCTGGTAGGGCAGTGCGAAGATGACCGCCTTGCCGTCCTTGTGGCCGTAGAACTTGATGCCCTCGCCCTTCTTGACGTACGGGTCGTAGCCTTCACGGAAGCGCCACAGGGTTTCCTTGCCCTCAACCACCGGCCAGCGTAGACCGCGCGCCTTGTGGTACATGTCGAACGGCGCCAGATCGTGACCGTGGCCGCGACCGAACTGAGCATACTCTTCGAACAACCCCTTCTGGATGTAGAAGCCGATCAGCTTCGAATCGTCATTGTCGAATCCGGCCTGGGTTTCGGTCAGCTTGTACTTGTTGACCACGCCATTGGCGTACAGCGCATCGAACAAGGTCTTGCCCTTGAGTTTGGGTGCCTTGGCGAGCAGGTCGGCCGGCCAAACCTCTTCCATCTTGAAGCGCTTGGAGAATTCCATCAGCTGCCACAAGTCGGAACGAGCTTCGCCCGGGGCCTTGACCTGCTGGCGCCACATCTGGGTACGCCGCTCGGCGTTGCCGTAGGCGCCTTCCTTCTCGACCCACATGGCGGTCGGCAGGATGAGGTCGGCAGCCATGGCGGAAACCGTCGGGTACGGGTCCGAAACAACGATGAAGTTGTCCGGATTGCGCCAGCCCGGGTACAGCTCCTGGTTGATGTTCGGACCGGCCTGCATGTTGTTGTTGCACATGTTCCAGTAGAAATTGACCTTGCCATCCTTCAGCGCACGGGCCATGGCCACGGCGTGCAGACCGACCTTGTCGGGGATGGTGCCTTCCGGCAGCTGCCAGATTTCCTCGGTGTGCTTGCGGTGATCCGGGTTGGTGACGACCATGTCGGCCGGCAGACGGTGAGCGAAGGTACCGACTTCGCGCGCCGTGCCGCAGGCGGACGGCTGACCGGTCAGCGAGAACGGGCTGTTGCCCGGCTCGGAAATCTTGCCGACCAGCAGGTGCACGTTGTAGATCATGTTATTGACCCACGTACCACGCGTGTGCTGGTTGAAGCCCATGGTCCAGAAGGAGATGCACTTGACCTTCGGATCGGCGTACAGCTCGGCCATCGCAATCAGGTCCTTAGCCGGCACGCCGGAAATCTTGGAGACCTTGTCGGCGGTGTAGTCGGAAACGAACTTCTTGAAGTCTTCGAAGGTGATCGGCTCGGATTTGCCGGCATCGCCCTTCGGCTTGCCATCTTCGCCCGGGTAGCCGTTGCTCTTGGCCTTCTTTTCCAGGTCGTGGTTCGGACGCAGACCGAAACCGATGTCGGTTTCGCCCTTCTTGAAATTGACGTGCTTGCTGACGAAGTCCTGATTCACCTTGCCGGTCGAGATGATGTGGTGGCAGATGAAGTTGAGGATGGCCAGGTCGGTGTTCGGCTTGAACACCATCGGGATGTCGGCCAGTTCGAAGGAGCGATGCTCGAAGGTGGAGAGCACGCCTACCTTGACGTTCTTGTTCGAGAGCTTACGGTCGGTGATGCGCGTCCAGAGGATCGGATGCATCTCGGCCATGTTCGAGCCCCACAGGAAGAAGGCGTCGGCATGCTCGATGTCGTCATAGCAGCCCATCGGCTCGTCGATACCGAAGGTGCGCATGAAGCCAGCCACGGCGGAAGCCATGCAGTGACGGGCATTGGGGTCGAGGTTGTTGGAGCGGAAGCCGGCCTTCATCAGCTTGGACGCGGCATAGCCTTCCCAGATGGTCCATTGGCCCGAGCCGAACATGGCGATGCCGTTCGGCCCCTTGGCCTTCAGCACTGCCTTGCACTTCTCTTCCATGATGTCGAAAGCCTGTTTCCAGGAGATCGGCTTGAATTCGCCATTCTTGTCGAACTTGCCGTCCTTCATGCGCAGCAGCGGCGTCTTCAGACGGTCCGAACCGTACATGATCTTGGACAGGAAATAACCCTTGATGCAGTTCAGGCCGCGATTGACCGGGGCATCCGGGTCGCCCTGGGTGGCCACGACACGGCCGTCCTGGGTGCCGACCAGCACGCCGCAGCCGGTACCGCAGAAGCGGCAAGCTGCCTTGTCCCAGCGGATGTCGTCCTTACCGCCCTGCGCCAGCGCCGTTCCCGGAGCTGCCATCCCGGCTGCCGACATGGCGGCCGCGGCCGCATTGGCCTTGATGAAATCGCGTCGATTGAGTTTCACGCCTGTACCTCCTCGGTTTCTACTGATTCGTCGTCGCTGTACTGATAAACCATGGCCACCGTTGCGACGCCGGGAACACCATGCAGGGCTACATATTTATTGGCAGCCGATTCGAGATCATCGTCTTCGAGCACGACGACCATTTTTCCTTCCGGGGTTTCGGCATGAATTTCCACACCGGAAAGCGCCAGCAGAGCATCGCGCGCCTCCGCCAAACGGGTGGGTGCGATGTGCAAAATAGCACTGGAAATATTCATGGGCGACAACCTCCTGAAACGCAGACGGCAGCGAGCGCTACCACGGGGCGTAATCTCTCCGAATAGTAGGGTTATTCAATTGATTTGAGTCAATTTCACCCGGACGGATAGTTCAATGTAGTACCTATGCAGGGAAATGATTAGTTCTTTTTGACTAGATCGATGACAAGCAATTTTTGCAGCATTTTCAAAAGCTATGAACGGTATTGAAGCAATCAATTAGATCAATAACGGCACCTTGCCTAAGATTCAATTCGTGTTCAACACCCAACCGTTCAGGAGAAAACAATGTCGCTCATCAACACCCAGGTTCAACCGTTCAAGGCCCAAGCCTTCCACAACGGCAAGTTCATCGAAGTCACCGAAGCCAGCCTGAAGGGCAAATGGTCCATCATGATCTTCATGCCGGCTGCCTTCACCTTCAACTGCCCGACCGAAATCGAAGATGCCGCCAACAATTACGCCGAGTTCCAGAAGGCCGGCGCCGAGGTGTACATCGTCACCACCGACACCCATTTCTCGCACAAGGTCTGGCACGAAACCTCCCCGGCGGTCGGCAAAGCCCAGTTCCCGCTGGTCGGCGACCCGACGCACGCCCTGACCAACGCCTTCGACGTGCATATCGCCGAAGAAGGCCTGGCCCTGCGCGGCACCTTCGTAATCAATCCGGACGGCGTCATCAAGACGGTTGAAATCCACTCCAACGAAATCGCCCGCGACGTGTCCGAAACGCTGCGCAAGCTGAAGGCCGCCCAATACACCGCCAGCCACCCGAACGAAGTGTGCCCGGCCAAGTGGAAGGAAGGCGAAAAGACCCTGGCACCGTCGCTGGACCTGGTCGGCAAGATCTAAGCCCCCAACTGCCAACAGAGAGTCAAAAAAAGAAACCCGCCGCTGCCCGGCGGCGGGATTTCAGCGCAATGCCTCGATTGCGGGCCATTGCAGTGAAATTCAGCAACGGGAGAGAAACCATGCTTGACGCCAACATCAAGGCCCAGTTGTCGGCCTACCTCGAAAAATTACAGCGCCCGATCGAACTCGTCGCCTCCTTCGACGACAGCGCCAAGGCCCGCGAAATGCGCGACCTGCTGGTCGATATCGCCAGCCTTTCCGCCAAGGTCAGCCTGCGTGAAAACGGCAATGCCGCCCGCCGCCCCTCCTTCGCCGTCGGCCTGCCCGGCGAAATGCCCCGCATCCACTTCGCCGGCATCCCTATGGGCCACGAGTTCACCTCGCTCGTCCTCGCCCTGCTGCAGACCGGCGGCCATCCACCCAAGGTCGAGCAGTCGGTCATCGACCAGATCAAGACCCTGCCCGGCAACTTCGACTTCGAAACCTACATCTCGCTGTCCTGCCACAACTGCCCGGATGTCGTGCAGGCGCTCAACCTGATGGCCGTGCTCAACCCCAGGGTGACCAGCACGATGATCGACGGCGCCATGTTCCAGGACGAAGTGAACGCCCGCCAGATCATGGCCGTGCCGACTACTTACCTGAATAGTGCCGAATTCGGCGCCGGCCGCATGCTCATCGAGGAAATCCTGGCCAAGGTCGACACCGGCGCCGCCGCGCGTGCCGCCGAAGAACTCGGCAAGAAGGACGCCTTCGACGTGCTCGTCGTCGGCGGTGGCCCGGCCGGCGCGGCCGCGGCGATCTACGCCGCCCGCAAGGGCATCCGCACCGGCATCGTCGCCGAGCGTTTCGGCGGCCAGGTGATGGATACGCTGGGCATCGAGAACTTCATCTCGGTCAGCCACACCGAAGGCCCCAAACTGGTCACCGCGCTGGAACAGCACGTCAAGGACTATGAAGTCGACGTCATGAACCTGCAGCGTGCCGCCAAGCTGACGCCGGGCGAACTGATTGAAGTGGAACTCGACAACGGCGCCACCTTGAAGAGCAAGTCAGTCATCCTCGCCACCGGTGCCCGCTGGCGCGAGATGAACGTTCCTGGCGAAAAGGAATACAAGGCCAAGGGCGTCTGCTTCTGCCCGCATTGCGACGGCCCGCTGTTCAAGGGCAAGCGTGTCGCGGTCATCGGCGGCGGCAACTCCGGCGTCGAAGCAGCAATCGACCTGGCCGGCATCGTCGCCCACGTCACCCTGCTCGAATTCGCCGACACCCTGCGCGCCGACGCCGTGCTGCAGAAAAAGCTCTACAGCCTGCCCAACGTCACGGTCATCAAGTCAGCCCAAACGACCGAAGTCACCGGCGACGGCCAGAAGGTGAATGGCATCACCTACAAGGATCGCGTCAGCGAGGAAGTCCGGCACGTCGAACTGGAAGGCATCTTTGTCCAGATCGGCCTGCTGCCCAACACCGACTGGCTGAAGGGCACGCTGGATTTGAGCCGCTTCGGCGAAATCGAAATCGATGCCAAGGGGCATACCTCGGTACCCGGCGTCTTTGCCGCCGGCGACTGCACGACCGTGCCCTACAAGCAGATCGTCATCGCCATGGGCGCCGGCGCCACGGCATCGCTGTCGGCCTTTGACCACCTGATCCGCAGTTCGGCCCCGGCCTGATCCGCCCATGTCTTAAACTACGGCCAGCGACGGCTTACCGTCCCTGGCCGTTTTTCTTTCGGGAACAGCAAAATGGATTTACCCAAACACCAACTCGCCATGACCGTGCTGATGACGCCGGACATGGCCAACTTCTCCGGCAACGTCCACGGCGGCACCATCCTCAAGCTGCTCGACCAGGTTGCCTACGCCTGCGCCAGTCGCTACGCCAGCCAGTATGTCGTCACCCTGTCGGTCGACCAGGTCATGTTCCGCCAGCCCATCCACGTCGGCGAACTCGTCACCTTCCTCGCCTCGGTGAACTACACCGGCAACACCTCGATGGAAATCGGGGTCAAGGTGCTGGCCGAAAGCATCCGCGACCAGGTCGTCCGCCATGCAAACAGCTGCTTCTTCACCATGGTGGCGGTAGGCGACAACGGCCAAACCACCCCAGTGCCACCGCTCGAACCCAAGACCACGGAAGAAATCCGCCGCTACCAGGGCGCCCAACTGCGCCGCGAACTGCGCAAGGAATTCGAGACCCGGCAAAAGCAACTGCAGGCCGGCAACCCTGGCTAAATCCGGGGCGTAAACGGCGAAGCCCGCCGACGAATCAGCGGGCTTCTGGGCAACCACAGCGCAATGCCATCGGATTGACTATTCTTCAATTGCCGTGGCTTAACTTAGTATATTTGCAACTACCTGTTGCGTAAATTTGCTGCTGAATATCACATTAACAACGCCTTCACGTTCCTCAACGGTCATGGTGGACTCGGTATTAGGCAAACAGCGGTCAATATAGAAGTAAAGAGCCAAACCCTCATTCTCTCTAACAAAAAAGCAGTGACAGGTAAGGTCGGATTGCAAGGAAAGCTTAAGCAATTCTTCTGTCTCTATATCTTTAGAGACTCCATACATTGGCAAAACTGAGTGAAATTGCTGATCAAATAATTCCAATTTGCTGTCATTGGTTTTGATTCTGGCACTTCGAATTAGAAGAATATCGTTCCAATACTGCTGTTTTAGAATCAGCTGGGGGTGGCTGAGCCTTATGCCATCCGTAACGTCAGCTTCCCAAATAACAAATGTCATATCCCCCAATTTGCAAAACGCACCATCAGCAAAAATAGCCACTTCGTAGCCACCACCAAACATGTGGCGGAGTGTTGGTGCGGCGTCGGCCCCATGCAGCTCCGACCGAAGGAGCGATGCTGCCATTGATATCCCTGCCGCAAGCGCTAGTTGCCCAGCATCTGCTTGATGCATCAACAAAAGGTCAAATGAATTGAATAATCCTGCAAATTCTCTTACTGCTTGGCTTCCAGTACCAGCCATTGCAACTTGTCCTAGCCCACCGCCGTCGAATGTTTCAGCTTGATACCGAAAATGTCCCAGGCAATCTCCCTGCGCTACCCAGCCAACAAACTGACTGGATGCTGTTGAAGATCTGGATGACTCTGCAGAAAAGACAGGATGGAGTCTGAGGTCAGAGTAGTTTTTGTCGCCATTTCTCGTAGCTGCTCGATAACTAGGCTGGCTGCCATCAAAGACCCAGCCCAAGCAATTACACAACGACTGCTTATCAGAACGACCTTCTGCTTTAATCCGGCTATAGCCCAGCCAGAACCTTCATAAAAATCCTGAACATCGCCAAGCGCAGGGAGGCCAACAGAGCGACTGCCTTGTTCTGCAGGCCCCGTCAGTAATAGGTCTCCAAATATTACCGGACATCCTTGAACATAAAATGTGGCAATCACAGTCATGACAACAATTCCGAATATTTAATTTGGGTATTCTGACAGAGAAGTTCCGTAGTTCCCTGAAGACTATTTGATAGAGTTTTACCTTGCCCTGACCAAAAATGGGCCAGAAAGCAAAAAGCCCAGCCGGTGAGGGCTGGGCTTTCGCATGCAATGCTGGTGGTGATGGGCAGAATCGAACTGCCGACCTATGGGTTATGAATCCATCGCTCTAACCGTCTGAGCTACATCACCAAGAGGGCGCGAATTATAGTTGGGCGGCGGATGGATGGTCAACCGCGTTATAATGGGCAACTTTTCTGCCGCCTGCTTGCCGAAGCGGCACCCACTGATTTTCAAAGCATTTCCATGACCAAAAAGCTTTTCATCCGCACTTTCGGGTGCCAGATGAACGAGTACGATTCGGACAAGATGGCCGACGTGCTCAATGCCTCCGAAGGCGTCGTCAAGACCGACAATCCCGAAGAAGCCGACATCATCCTGTTCAACACCTGCTCGGTGCGCGAAAAGGCGCAGGAGAAGGTTTTCCACGATCTGGGCCGGGTCAAGCACCTGAAACAGCAGAACCCGAACCTGGTGATCGGCGTCGGTGGCTGCGTGGCCAGCCAGGAGGGCGAGGCCATCGTGTCGCGCGCCCCCTACGTCGATATCGTGTTCGGTCCGCAGACCCTGCACCGCTTGCCGCAGCTGATTGCCGAGCGCAAGAGCAAGGGCAAGGCGGCGGTCGACGTGTCCTTCCCGGAAATCGAGAAGTTCGACGCCATGCCGCCGTCCGAGGTGAAGGGCGCCACCGCCTTCGTGTCGATCATGGAAGGCTGTTCCAAGTTCTGCACCTTCTGCATCGTGCCCTACACCCGGGGTGGCGAGGTGTCGCGACCGTTCACCGACGTGCTGACCGAGGTGGCCGACCTGGCCGCCCACGGTGTCGGCGAAGTGACCCTGCTCGGCCAGAACGTCAATGCCTATCGTGGCGACATGGAAGGCACCGACGAGAAGGCCGACCTGGCGATGCTGATCGAGTACATCGCCGAGGTGCCGGGCATCGAGCGCATCCGCTACACGACCTCGCATCCGCGCGAAATGTCGCAGCGCCTGATCGACACCTACGCCAAGGTGCCGAAGCTGGTGTCGCACCTGCATCTGCCGGTGCAGGCCGGTTCCGACCGTGTGCTGGCCGCCATGAAGCGCGGCTACACGACGCTGGAGTACAAATCCATCATCCGCAAGCTGCGCGCCGCACGGCCGGACATTTCGATGTCTACCGACTTCATCGTCGGCTTCCCGGGCGAAACGGACGAGGATTTCGAGAAGACCATGAAGCTGATCGACGACGTCCAGTTCGACGCCTCGTTCTCCTTCATCTACAGCCCGCGCCCCGGCACGCCGGCGCTGGAACTCGACGACAGCACGCCGGCCGAGGTCAAGTCGGCCCGCCTGGCGCGCCTGCAGAAGCGCATCGACGAACTGGCGCAGGCCGTCAGCCAGTCCATGGTCGGCAGCGTGCAGCGCGTGCTGGTCGAGGGCACCTCGAAGAAGGACGCCCACGAGCTGGCCGGGCGCACCGACAACAATCGGATCGTCAATTTTGCCGGCAACCCCCGGTTGATCAACACCTTCGTCGATGTCCGCATCACGTCGGCCCTGCCGCACAGCCTGCGAGGCGAAATTGTCATCCGCGAAGACTAAGTCGGCGCCCAAGCAGAAGCCGGTCGAACTGG
>DATGXM010000210.1:0-3214 GCA_035298985.1 Azonexus sp.
TGGGAATGGCGTCGACCAGTTGTTCGAGGAAGTGCAGGTGCTCGCGCAGACGCAGGTCGAGCTGCTCCTGCTCGGTGACGTCGCTGCCGAATTCGAGGATGTATTCAGGCTGTTCGTCCTCGCCGAGCAGCACCGTCTTGCGAACGCTGATCCAGCGCGGCGACTGGCCGGGCATCACGTACTGCTCGACCGGCAGTTCGATCGGGTCGCCGGAAGCGAGGACTTCGCTGTCGGAGTTGTTCAGCCGGCCGGCGAGATCGGGATCGTAGATCTCGTCGTTGGCGCGCCCGATCAAGGTGTGCCGGCTACGCGACAACAGGTCTTCCCCGGAACGGTTGATGCGGACGATGCGCCGGTCGCTGGCCCGTTTCAGGATGATCATGCCCGGAATGTGCTCGAAGATGCTGTCGAGCAGCCGGTGGGAACGTTCGAGCATTTTCTCGGCTTCGAGACGGACCTCGATTTCGTGCTGCAGGGCAGATTTCTCGTCCTCGAGAAGCTCGTTGGCGATCCGGATGCGTTGCTGCAGCACGGCTGGGCGCTTCAGGGCGAACAGTACCAGCGAGAAGAGGGCGGCACTGGCCAGCAGCAGGAAAATCAGGTCGCTGCCGATGGCGTGCGCGGCCGGCCGGGAGGAAATCTCGAAATGGAGTTGGGCTGTTCCGGGAAGATGTATCGTCTTGTGGGCGATTTCCGCAAAATCGTCATGTAGCGAGTCGAAGAGCAGCACGCCGGAATCGTTGCCCGCGGTCTGGTATTTGACCCGGATCGAGAAGGACTCCGAGGCCAGCTGGTTGAGCTGCGCGGTCTTGGCCAGCGCGGAGAAGGGTTGGCCGATGACGACATAGCCCCAGAAGCGGGTACGTCCTTCCGGCGAGCGATTGACCAGCGCCTGGGTAACGACGATCTGTTGTTCATGCACGCTGACCAGCGGATCGCCGAGCGGGACCGGGGCTTTCCAGCTTTCGCCGCTGCCGGCGTTCGGGATGGCGAACTGGTTCGGCGGCGCGCTGTGCGCGGCGATCAGCACCGGCCGGCCGCCTTCCGGCTTGATCTCCATGTGGGCGCTGGAACCGATGATGCGCAGGATGTTTGACGAGGTGCGCGACAGCAGTTCGGCGTTACCTTGGTCGAAACCGTCGGCCAGCACGGCGGTGGCGGTGACCGTCTGGTCGAGAGCGCGGGCCACCGAATTGGCCACGGCTTCGACGCGCAGCGTGGCGAGTTCGCGCGCCGCGGCCGCGGCATCTGCGCGCTGGATGTACAGGTTGAGCGCCACCGGTGCGGCAAAACCCAGCGTGATCAAGGCTGCCGTCAGGTGGCTTGCTTCCTTGGCCCGAACGATCAGGCGCTGCCATCCACTCATTGAATTCCCCCGAATGATTCCGGACTATTTCCGGAAACTAGTCGGGGCTACTCAGCAAAAACAGCGCCAGCGAATGTTGACGCCAGCTGGAAGCGGGCTTAGCGCTGGGCGGGTTCCTCGGCGATCGGATGGAAGGCGCGATTGATATACGAAATGATGGCCTGGATGTCGCTTTCCTTGAGGACCGATTTCCATGCCGGCATCGACGTATTGGGCAGGCCTTCGCGAATGGCGTGGGACAGGGTGGCGCGGGTCGCCGTGCGCATGAAGGCCGGATCGCGCAGGTTGCGCGGGTGCGGCTCCATGAACTTGCCGATCCAGTTCTGGCCGCTGCCGTCGGCACCATGGCAGAAGGCGCAGTTGAGCTGGAAAAGCTTTTCGCCCCGGCGTTCCTGCGCTTTCATGCCGGCCACCTTGGGCGGGATGTCGTGCAGCGCGTAAGGGCTGGCGCTGGTCATGGCGTCGATTTTCGGCGGCGGGGCAGCCAGCGAGAAATTGTTGCGCGGGTAGGACAGCGGGCGCGAGTCCCAGGCGATGTCGTCGTCGGTCGGCGCGCCGCGGTCGTGGCAACTGACGCAGCTGGCCAGGTACAGGCGCTTGCCAGCAGATTCTCGTTCGCTCAAATTTTCCCAGGGTCGGGAAAGCGGAATCTCGCCTTTGGCAAAAGGAAAGGCGTCCTGGTAGCGTTCATGATCGGGCCAGCCGTTTTCGACGGTGTGGTAGCGGGTGTTCTCGGCCTTGCGGCGGATGAACTCGTCGACCACGAAGGCGGCGACGGCGCGCATTTCCCGGTCCGAGATGATGCCGGCGAAGGGCTTCATCGCGGTTCCCGGCTTGCCGGCCTGGAGCACGGCCATGACGCGCTCGACCGTGAAGCTGGCCGGATCGGCCTGCTGGAAATTGGTCGGTTTCGGCGCCAGGTAGGTCGCCGCCAGCGTCTGCCCGTTGCCGGAATAGCCGTGGCAGAAATAGCAGCGGAAGTTGTAGACGGCGCGGCCTTCCTCGATCTGCGCGGAAGCGGCGCCGGCCGGCCCCCACAGGGAAATGCCGGCCAGCAGAATGGTCAGGAAACGAAGGGGCATGCGGCGGGGGAGAGCCTTATTTGGCGGATGCGCCACGCCCTTGGACAAAACGACGGAAGACGAATTCGCTGACGTCGGTCATTTCCTGTTCGCTCAACACCTTGCTCCAGGCCGGCATTTCGGCGCCCAGGCGGCCGTCGTGGACGGCGGTGTAGATGGCCGGGCGGTTAAACGCCAGGCGGAAGTTCTTGTCGATGAAGTTGCGCGGCTTGGGGTTGATGAAGTAGGCGCGCGGTCCCTTGCCGTCGCCCTTGGCGCCGTGGCAGGTGGCGCAATTGGCCATGTAGAACTTTTCGCCGCGGGCGGCGTCGCCGGTCAGGCCGTTGGCGAACGGCAGGTTCATGCCGTCGCTGGCCTGCTCGTTGTTGCGCCCGGCGTGGGCATTGGTTCCGGAAATGCCGATGGTCGACGGGAGCATCAGGCCGGCGCGCACGTAATCGACCACCGCTTCGATGTCGCTTGCCGGCAGGCGGTTGCCGAAGGCGGCCATGGCGGTGTTGGGACGGCCCTGGGTGACGGAGCTGATCATGCGTTCACGCGTCAGTTCGGCGCGTGCCTGCGGCGTCGTGAAGTCGCGCGCCGGGATCAGGCCGGCGGCGCCGGCAGCGCCCTGGCCTCGTTCGCCATGGCAGACCATGCAGTTCTGGGCATAGACGACGCGGCCGCGCTGCAGTTTCGGATCGAGCGAAACCTGCATGAAGGTGCTGCGGATGTAGTCGGCGAGGGCAGCGATTTCCTTGTCGTCGAGCTGGATCTTCCAGGCCAT
>DATGXM010000211.1:0-2866 GCA_035298985.1 Azonexus sp.
CGGCCTGACCCGCGAGGAAATCGTCGATCTGCGCCACGTGCTGCCCGGCGTGCGCTTCGCCGTCGATGCCTACATCAACTTCGCCCGCCGCTCGCCGTGGCAGGAGGCCGTCTGCTCGTCGCTGACCGAACTGTTCGCGCCGGTCATCCACCGCCAGCGCCTCGCCACCTGGCCCGAGCACTACCCGTGGATTGAATCGGAAGGTCTGCAATACTTCCGCAACCGCACCAGTCAGGCACCGCGCGACGTGATCCAGGGGCTGAACGTCACCCTCGATTACTTCCGCACCCGTGCCCAGCAGGAACGGGCGATCCAGATCCTCAAGTTCAAGCTCGATATCCTGTGGGCAATGAACGATGTCATGGGCCAGCACTACGGCACCAACGGCGTCGCCGGCACCCCGGAAGCCGAACGGAAGGCCGCGTGATGGACGGGGTGCCGCGCCTCGGCCACGGCTTCCGCTTCCAGTGGGAGCCGGCGCAGAACTGCCATGTGCTGCTCTACCCGGAGGGGATGATCAAGCTGAACCAGAGCGCCGGGGAAATCCTGGCGCGCTGCGATGGCCAGCGCGATATCACCGCCATCGTCGCCGACCTCGAAGCCGCTTTCACCGCCAGCGGCCTGCGCTCCGATGTCGAAGCCTTCATCGCCATGGCCATCGACAAACGCTGGCTGCGACTGGATACTGCCACCACATGAACGCTCCCGTCGCACCCGCCCCGAACGTCGGCCCGCCCATGTGGCTGCTGGCTGAAGTCACCTACCGCTGCCCGCTACATTGCGTGTTCTGCTACAACCCGGTCGACTTCGCCCAGCATGAGCAGGAGCTATCCACCGACGACTGGCTGCGCGTGCTGCGCGAAGGCCGCGAACTGGGCGCCGTGCAGTGCGGCTTTTCCGGCGGCGAACCGCTGCTCCGCGACGATCTGGAAATCCTGATCGGCGAAGCCCGCAAACTGGGTTATTACACCAACCTGATCACCTCCGGCGTCGGCCTGACCGAAGCCCGGCTCGACGCCTTCAAGGCGGCCGGCCTCGACCACATCCAGCTCTCCTTCCAGGATTCGTCCAAGGAGATCAACGATTTCCTGACCCACACCCGCACCTTCGACCTCAAGCAGAAGGTCGGCGACATGCTCAAGGCGCGCGGCTGGCCGATGGTCATGAACGTCGTCATCCACCGCCTGAACATCGAGCACATCGGCCGCATCATCGAGATGGCCGACGAACTGGGCGCCGAATACCTGGAACTGGCCAACGCCCAGTACTACTCCTGGGCGCTGCTCAACCGCGACCAGCTGATGCCGACGCGCGAGCAACTGAAGCGGGCCGAAGAAGTCACCAACGAGTGGAAAGCCAAGCTGGCCGACCGCATGCGCATCCTCTTCGTGGTGCCCGACTACCACGAGGGCAAGCCCAAGAAGTGCATGAACGGCTGGGGCAACGTTTTCCTGACCGTCACGCCGGACGGCACCGCGCTGCCCTGCCACACCGCTCGCATGCTACCCGGCCTCAGCTTCCCGAATGTGCGCGAACACAGCCTGCGCCACGTCTGGTTCGAGTCCGAAGGCTTCAACCACTACCGCGGCACCGGCTGGATGAAGGAACCCTGCCAGAGCTGCGACGACAAGGAAAAGGACTACGGCGGCTGCCGTTGCCAGGCCTTCCTGCTGGCCGGCGACCCCGATGCCGCCGACCCGGTCTGCCCGAAGAGCCCGCAGCACGAGCAGGTGGTCGCTGCCCTGGAAAATGCCGAAAACCCGGCCCGCCAGACGCAGCCGCTGATTTTCCGCGACCCGAAGGAAAGCCACCGCCTGACCGCCGATACGCCTTGACGACGGTTTAGGCTGCCGTCGAACAGACGTTACCTGCGCTGCTCAGCGGCTGCGGCACTGGCGCGCAACATGGCGCAGCCAGGCAATGAACGCCATGGGCAGTTGCTGCGGCTGCTGCACGATGGTGTAGCGTCCCGCACCGAAAATGGTCGGCAGATAGCCGCCGCCTTCCCGATCCACCGTGAAGCAGTACGGCGCAATGTGTCGGCGGCGCGCTTCGATGACCGACTGCCGGGCATCCTCGATGCCGTAGCGGCTGGTGTAGCGGTCGTAATCGTTGGGCCATCCGTCTGAAAAAAGGAGCAGCAGGCGATGCTCCGTCGCCCGCCTGGCGAGAACCTGGGCGGCATGGCGCAAGGCGGCGCCGAGACGGGTGTAGCGGTCGGGCTCCAGGCCGGCCACCCGGCGCTGCCGGGTCCGATCCCAGGCCTCGTCGAAACCCTTGATCTCCCATAGCTGGACGCCGCGTGGGCCTTCGCCCGAGAAAGCCAGGACGGCGAATTCCATCTTCGCCGCATCGAGTGCCGACGCGGCGATCAGCGCAGCTTCCTTTTCCACGTCGATGACACGGACCTTGCCAGCGACCCAGGCATCGGTCGAGGCGCTGGCATCGACCAGCAGAAGCAGTCCGATCCGGCGCGGCGCCGGCGACCGGCTCTGGTAGCAGGCGCCGGCGGGCGTCCCTCCGGCACGCCGCTCGCCACGCTCGGCCACGAGAGCATCCCAATCCACCTCCTCGCCTTCGAGTCGCCCCTTCAGCACCTGGCGGTCCGGCCGGATGGCGCCGAGCCGCCGCTTGATCTCCCGCAGCACCCCGGCATGGCGGGCCAGGGTCTGTTCCACCCACGCCCCTGATCCCTCCAGCGCCGAAGCCAGGCGCACGCGGACAGCATTGGCCTGGTAACGGCCGGACTCGAAATCCCACTCCGGATAGACTATACCGCCCGCCACGTCGGCGCCGCTGCCCAGCGCTTCCAGGCGTGGCGGCGGGTCGGTGCTGGCGAAGGTTTCCTTGGATCGCGACAAGGTAT
>DATGXM010000212.1:0-5661 GCA_035298985.1 Azonexus sp.
AGCCGGACCCGGTCTGGGGCGCTGTGGAGGCACATCTTGGCGGTGCTGACGGCATCACGGTGCATTTGCGCGAGGATCGCCGACATATTCAGGATGCCGACGTGCGCCGCCTGCGTGATACGACCCAGGTCAAGCTGAATCTGGAAATGGCGGCAACTGACGAAATGGTCGACATCGCCTGCGCTCTCAAACCTGAAATGGCCATGCTGGTTCCGGAAGGGCGCCACGAAGTCACTACGGAGGGGGGGCTCGATATCCTGGCACAGGAGGTGCGTCTCAAGCAGGTTATTTCCCGACTCGCCGACGCCGGCATCATGACCAGCGTATTCATCGACGCCGAGCTGGCGCAGATCGAAGCCGCTGCCCGCATCGGGGCCCGTGTCTGCGAGGTTCATACCGGACCTTACGCGCATGCCTTCCATGATCGTGGGCGCGATGCCGAAGCGCCGGCTGTGCTGGCCGAGCTAGACAAGATCCGCAAGGGCGGCGAGGCGATTCGCCATCTCGGTATGCGCTTCAACGCCGGACATGCCTTGAATTACTACAACGTACAGCCGGTAGCCAAACTGGCCGGCATCCGCGAGCTGCATATCGGGCATGCGATTGTCAGTCGCGCCGTGTTCATCGGCTTGCGTGAGGCGGTACGGGAAATGAAAGCCCTGATGCGCGAAGCGGCGCTGGACGGCGAATGATCTACGGGATCGGCACCGATATCGTTGCCGTCGCCCGCCTGCGCGGCATGTGGGAACGGCATGGTGACAAGGTGCTGGAGAAGCTTCTCGCCCCGCAGGAAATGGCGGACTTCACCAATGCGGTGGACAAGGGGCGTTTTTTGGCTAAACGCTTCGCTGCCAAGGAGGCGTTCAGCAAGGCCCTGGGCACAGGGGTGCGCCCGCCGGCGACCTTGCCGGCCATTGCTGTGACCCATGACGACTTGGGGAAACCGGTCCTGGACTTCACTCCCAAGCTGAGCGCGTTGCTCCAGGAAAAGAATCTGAAAGCCCATCTGTCGATTAGCGACGAAGCGGACTACGCCGTCGCCTATGTCATTCTGGAGCAAGCATGAAGCAACTTCCCCTCGGTCCGCTGATGATAGACATTGCCGGGACCGAACTGAGCGATCTGGATCGCGAACGCCTGTGTCATCCGCTGGTCGGCGGAATCATCCTGTTTTCTCGCAACTACGCCGATCCTCGGCAGTTGTCCGCACTGACTGAAGCCATTCACGCCTTGCGTTCGCCCTCCTTGTTGATCGCGGTCGATCATGAAGGGGGGAGGGTGCAACGTTTTCGCGACGGCTTTACCCGTTTGCCGCCGATGGCGCTGCTGGGCAAGCTGTGGGATCGGGATGCGACTAGTGCGTGTGTGGCTGCGAGAGAGGTTGGCTATGTGCTGGCAGCGGAACTCCGGGCGCGCGGCGTCGATTACTCGTTTACGCCGGTACTCGACCTCGATTACGGCCCTTCGCGCGTCATTGGCGACAGGGCCTTCCACCGCAACCCCGAGGCGGTGATCCAGTTGGCGAAAGCGCTTGGCCAAGGCTTGCGGCAGGCCGGCATGGGCAGCTGCGGCAAACATTTCCCGGGGCACGGCTATGTCATTCCGGATTCGCATGTCGAACTGCCTGTCGATGATCGGGCATTCGAGGCCATGCAGGAGGACATTGAACCCTATCGCCAGCTGGCTCTCGATGGGGTAATGGCAGCCCACGTCATCTACAACTGTATGGATTGCAATACTGCTGTATTTTCAAATAAATGGATTGATTATTTGAGAAACGACATAAAATTCAACGGGGCCGTTTTTACCGATGATCTTTCGATGGCGGGGGCCGGCGTGGTCGGCGACATGCTGGCACGCGTTGAAACGGCTTACGCTGCCGGTTGCGACATGCTGCTCGTCTGCAATGCGCCGGATGTCGTGGGTGATGTGCTCGCCAACTGGAAACCGGAAATCGATGGGCACCGCGGTCAGCGCGTCGAGCTCCTGATACCGGCCGAACCGGCGAAATCGTGGGAGCAATTGCAGGTTGATCCTGTTTATCAAGCAGGGCTGCAGACCATTGCCGAATTGATGGCCTGAAATGCAATCGGGCAGCCGAAGCTGCCCGATTAACGCAAGACGGAGGGGGACGGCGTATTACTTGACGCGGTTCTTGTATTCGTCGGTGCGGGTGTCGATTTCGATCTTGTCGCCGATGCTGACGAAGGCCGGAACCGGCAGTTCGAACCCGGTGGCCAGCTTGGCCGGCTTCATGACCTTACCCGAGGTGTCGCCCTTGACGGCAGGTTCGGTGTACACGACTTCACGCACGACGCTGTTCGGCAGTTCGACGGAGATGGCCTTGCCGTTGTAGAAAACGACTTCGCAAGCCAAGCCATCTTCCAGGTACTTCAGTGCGTCGACCATGTTTTCGGCCTCGACTTCGTACTGGTTGTATTCGGCATCCATGAACACGTACATCGGATCGGCAAAGTAGGAGTAGGTCACTTCCTTCTTGTCGAGAATGACTTGTTCGAACTTGTCGTCGGCCTTGTAGACGGCTTCCGAAGCGGCACCCGACAGCAGGTTCTTGAGCTTCATCTTGACGACGGCGGCGTTGCGGCCGGACTTGTTGTACTCGGTCTTCTGGACGACGAGCGGGTCGGCACCAACCATAATGACGTTGCCGGAGCGGAGTTCCTGTGCGGTCTTCATTCGGGATTCTCTAAGTCAGAAAAAGAAAAACGTTAAATTATACCTTGGATGCGCAGAAGTTGACGAGGGCAGTTGCCAGATCGTCTTGTGCAGCCAGATGTTGGCACCACGCGCGATTGTCCTCCGCGATGATTTGGCGGTTATCGACAAAATGCTGGAATGCCTTGCCAAGATCCGTCTCGCCGCCGTTCCAGGCGACAAACGTCTCCCGGATGGCCTGCGCTTGTATGTCGCCCATCGCCGCGCAATAACGATCGAGAAAGGCCGACAACTTGACCAGATGGGCGTCCGCGTCCTGTTGGTAAATTTGCCAGACGAAGGGCTTCGCCGCCCACTGCGCCCTGACGAACGAATCCTCGCCGCGGACGAAATTGATGTCGCATCGCCAGAGCAGGTGGTCGTAATCGTCCATCGGCATAAAGGGTATAGGCTCGATCCGCGCGTTGCCATGCTGCCAGGGACCGGTGCCGGGTAAGTGCTGCATGAAGGCTGCCAAGGGCTTGCCGGGCGGCACATGTACGAGGGACGGCTGGGGCAATTGCGCCAGTGCCGCTAGGAGATCACCTACCGGTGCCGTGTCGTAGCAGAACAGGCTGATCTCCAGATAGTCGCGTATCGGAAGCTGCTTCTGACAGCGCTCCCTGCCCGCTAAAAGACTGGCTTCCCGCAGCAAGCCACCGGTCTTCGCGGTGAATCCAGGAAAAAAGAAATATTTGGTCAGCGGCAGAGTAGGGTGGGGCGAGGCCATCCCGTGGCAATCTTCCGCCCACGACTCGGCGGTCAGGTACTCCAGGTTGATCCAGCACGGCTTGGGTGTGGCTGCAGCCATCGTTTTCAAATAGGAGTCCGGCAATTCGCAGGCGAAGGCCTCGATCACCACGTCTGCCGAGCGTTCTACGACGACGTCAGTCCCCCAGTGCCGGATCTCGACGCCTTGCGCCGATTGCAGGCCAAGCGAAGTGTCGATCGCCGGACATAGCGGGCGCAGGCTGGCCAGGTCGTCCACCCATAGCCGGACGTGGCGGCCGTGTTCGACGACGAGTTGCCGGGCCAGGCGCCAGCAAATCCCGATATCGCCGTAGTTGTCGATAACCCGGCAGAAGATGTCCCAATGAAGCTGCATGGCCGCCATGCTAACATCCCTGCCATGTCACGATTTCAAGACCCCATCGCCTGCACGGCCTGTCCACGCCTGGCTGCGCATCTTGCCGGCATTCGTCAGCGCGATCCGGAGTGGCACGCCCTGCCGGTCCCCGCGTTTGGTTCTCTCGATGCGCAACTGCTGGTCGTCGGGCTTGGCCCCGGTGAAAAAGGCGCCAATCGAACCGGGCGCCCCTTCACCGGCGACGTGGCTGGCGAACTGCTCTATCCGGCGTTGCATCGATTTGGCTTTGCCAGCAACCCGGAACCGCTGGGCGCCGATGGCTGGGCCAATCCTGTCATGTCGCTCAGCAATTGCCGCATCACCAACGCCGTACGCTGCCTGCCGCCGGCCAACAAACCGACGACAGCCGAGATTCGCCAGTGCAATCGCTATCTGGGTGAGGAACTGGCCGCCATGCCCAAGTTGAAGGCCATCGTTGCCCTGGGCGCCATCGCCCATCAGGCGCTGCTGTGGTCTTATGGCTTGAAGATCAAGGAATATCCATTCGGGCATAACGTTCGCCACGAACTGCCGGACGGCCGCACGTTGATCGACAGCTACCATTGCAGCGGCTACAACTGGCGCACGGGGCGCCTGACGCGGGAAAGTTTCGAAGCGGTGTTTGCCGGGGTCAAGTCGCTGCTCGCCTGATCTGCCATGAGCTTTGATGCCAAGGCCTTTCTGGCCTCCCTGACCGAATTGCCGGGCGTCTATCGCATGCTCGGCGAAGATGGTGCGGTTCTTTACGTGGGCAAGGCAAAAAACCTGAAAAAGCGGGTTTCGTCGTATTTCCGCGAAAACCTGGCCAGCCCCCGCATTGCGCACATGGTCAGCCAGATAGCCCGCATCGAGACGACGCCGACACGCACCGAAGCCGAAGCGCTGCTGCTCGAGAACAACCTGATCAAATCGCTGTCGCCGCGCTACAACATCCTGTTCCGGGACGACAAATCCTATCCCTACATCGTCCTCAGCAAGGGAAAGTATCCGCGTCTGGGATTCTTTCGTGGCAATCCGGATCGCAAGGCCGACTACTTCGGTCCCTATCCTTCGTCCTGGGCGGTGCGCGACAGCATCCAGCTGCTGCAAAAGATGTTCCGCCTGCGGACCTGTGAAGACAGCGTATTCGCCAACCGCTCGCGACCCTGTCTGCTCTATCAGATCAAGCGATGCAGTGCCCCCTGTGTCGGCCACATAGAGCCGGACGATTACGCAGCAGACGTTCAGGTGGCGGCCATGTTCCTGCTCGGCAAACAGCAGGAGGTCACGCGCCGCCTGACCAAGGCCATGGAAGAGGCTTCCAGTCGCCTGGCGTTCGAGCAGGCGGCGGTTTTCCGCGACCAGATTCAATCCCTGCACCAGGTCCAGGAAAAGCAATTCGTCTCCAGCAGCAAGGGCGAGGATGTCGACATCCTTGTCGCCCTGAAGGAAGCAGGGCAGTTGTGCGTCAATCTCGCCATGATCCGTGGCGGGCGGCATTTGGGGGATCGCCCCTTCTTTCCCAGCAATGCAGGCGATTCGGAGGCGTCGGATGCTACCGCCGCCTTCATTCGCCAGCACTACGCCGCGCATCCGGTTCCGGCCCGGATACTGGCTTGCCCATTGCCGGCGGAAGAGGAACGCGGGGAGAGCGAATCCGTCCTCGCCGAGTTGGCAGGCCGCCCGGTGCCGCTCCTTGAAGCGCGCACAATCACCCAGAAGGCCTGGGTTGAGATGGCCATCCAGAACGCCCGCCTGGCCATCCTGGCCCGGAATCAGGCCAGTGCGCAGCAGGAAGCGCGTCTCGCGGCGCTGCAGGAGGCGCTGCAGCTGCCCGAGCC
>DATGXM010000213.1:0-3888 GCA_035298985.1 Azonexus sp.
GCGCCCCGGCCCGCCTCCTGCGCGTCGGCCAGGTTGCCGGCGAGGCTTGCGGCTGGGCCCTGCATAGTTTCCGGCCCGGCCCGGGCTTTGTCGGCGCGCTGGTGGTCAGCGGCGCCGCGGTGTCCCCCGTCGCGCCGACAGCCTGGGTGCACTGAGCATGGGAGCCCCCTACCAATCGGCCTGGATGCGCGAGGACCAGCGAATCTTCCGGGACAGCGTGCGGCGTTTCGTCGAGCATGAGTTCGTGCCGCGCCAGACGCGCTGGCACCGGCAGAGCGGACCCGACCCCGAAGCCTGGCCGGCCGCCGGGCGGGCCGGCCTCCTGCTGCCCGACATCCCGGCCGAATACGGCGGCGGCGGCGGCGACTTCACCCACGAGGCGGTGGTCCGCGAGGAACTGATCGGCGCCGGCGTACAGTTCGGTTCCGGCGTGCACAGCATCGTCGCCCACTACCTGCTGGCCTATGGCAGCGAGGCGCAGAAACGGCACTGGCTGCCGGCCATGGCCCGCGGCGACCTGGTCGGCGCCATCGCCATGAGCGAGCCCAACGCCGGTTCCGATCTGCAGGGCATCACCACCACCGCCCGCCGCGTCGGCGACGAGTACGTGATCAACGGCAGCAAGGCCTTCGTCACCAATGGCCGCCACGCCGGTCTGGTCTGCGTGGCGGTGAAGACCGATACCAGCGCGCCGGGCAGCCGCGGCATGGCGCTGATCGTCGTCGAGACCGCCGATCTGGCCGGCTACCGGCGCGGCCGGCCGCTGGAAAAGATCGGCATGCATGGCCAGGACACCTGCCCGCTCTACTTCGACGACGTGCGCGTGCCCGCGGCCAACCTGCTGGGCGGCGAGGAAGGCCGCGGTTTCGCGCAGATGCTGGCACAACTGCCCTACGAGCGGCTGAGCATCGCCGTCGACGCCGTCGCCACCGCCGAACGGGCGGTCGCCGTCACCGCCCGTTACGTGCTGGAGCGCATGGCCTTCGGGAAGGCACTGATCGAGTTTCAGAACACCCGCTTCGAGCTGGCCGAATGCCGCACCGAAGCCCTGATCGGGCGTGTCTTCCTCGATTACTGCATCGGCCGCTTCCTGGCCGGCCGGCTCGACGACGTGACGGCGGCGATGGCCAAGTTCTGGCTCACCGACTGCCAGTGCCGCGTCGTCGACAAGTGCCTGCAAATGCATGGCGGCTACGGCTACATGACCGAATACCCGATTGCCCGGATGTGGACCGACAGCCGCGTCCAGCGCATCTACGCCGGCAGCAACGAAATCATGAAGGAGATCATCGGATGGTCGCTGTAATCACGGAAAGGGAGCTCGGCGACGCCGCCGCCCACGCATGGCACGCCGCCCCGACGGAATTCCCCAATCGCTGCGTGCATGAGCTGTTCGAGCAGCAGGCGGCACGCACGCCGGACGCCGTCGCGGTCATCCATGCCGGGCAGGCGACCACCTATCGCGAACTGAACGCCCGCGCCAACCAGCTGGCGCATGCCCTGAAGCGTCGCAGCATCGGTCCGGAAAGCCTGGTCGGCGTCTGCCTGGGCCGCTCGGCCGACCTGCTGGTCGCCCTGCTCGCCGTGTGGAAGGCCGGCGCCGCCTATGTCCCGCTCGATCCGTCCTATCCGGCGGAGCGCCTGGCCTTCATGGTGCGCGACGCCGGGCTGCGCCTGCTGCTCACCGAGCGCCGCTGCCGGCCGCTGTTCGCCGCCGATACGGTGGACGCGCTCTGCCTCGACGCCGACTGGGCGGGCATCGCCCGCGAAAAGGCCGGCAACCTGCCGGCCAAGGCCACGCCGGCCAACCTCGCCTACGTGATGTACACCTCGGGCTCCACCGGCCAGCCCAAGGGCGCCATGATCGTCCATGGCGGCCTGGTCAATTACCTGTGCTGGGCGATCGGCGCCTACGGCCTGGAAGCCGGCGCCTCGGCCATCGTCCATTCCTCCATCGCCTTCGACCTGACGGTGACCAGCCTCTATCCGCCGCTGCTCGTCGGCGGCCACGTCGAGCTGCTCCCCGAGGGCGACGGCACGCGCCACCTGGTCGCCGCCCTGCGCCAGGGCAAGGGGCGCAGCCTGCTCAAGATCACCCCGGCCCACCTCGACCTGCTCGCTCACCAGCTCGGCCCGGCCGAAATGGCGCAGATCGCGCACACCGTGGTCATCGGCGGCGAGCAGCTGTTCGCCGAACGCCTGCGCCCGTGGCGCCGCCACGCCCCGCACGCCCGCTTGATCAACGAATACGGCCCGACCGAGACGGTGGTCGGCTGCTGCACCTACGAGCTGCAGCCCGACGACCCCGACAGCGGCCCGGTCCCCATCGGCCGGCCCATCGCCAACACCCGACTCTACGTCCTCGACGCCGCCTTCCACCCGCTGCCGCCGGGCGTCACCGGCGAGCTGTACATCGGCGGCATCGGCGTCGCGCGCGGCTACCTGAACCAGCCGGAGCTGACCCGCGAACGCTTCATCCCCGACCTCTTTTCCGGCCTGCCCGAGGCCCGCCTCTACCGTACCGGCGACCTCGCCCGCTACCGGGACGATGGCGTGCTCGAATACATCGGCCGCTGCGACGACCAGATCAAGCTGCTCGGCTTCCGCATCGAACCCGGCGAAATCGAGGCCAACCTGATGGCCCATCCCGACATCGCCGCCTGCGCCGTAGCGGTGCGCGAGAGCGGGGCCGGCAGCGGCGAGTACGGCCTAGTCGCCTATTTCGTGCCGCGCCCGCCCGCCGAGCCGGCGGCCGAGACGCTGCACGACTTTCTCGCCCAGCGCCTGCCCGAGCACATGCTGCCCGGCCGTTTCGTCCGCCTCGACCGCCTGCCGCTGACCCCCAACGGTAAGCTCGACCGCAACGCGCTGCCCTCGCCGCCGCTCGCCGCGCCGGACGACGATGCGCGGCACGCCCCACGCGATGACGTCGAACGGACCCTGGCCAGCATCTGGAGCGATCTGCTCGGCATCGACCCGATCGGCATCGACGACGATTTCTTCGACCTGGGCGGCCATTCGCTGCTCGCCCTCAAGGCCGTCTCGCGGCTGCGCGATGCCTTCGGCGTCGATCTGCGCATCGAGATGCTGTTCGACCACCCGACCATTGCCAAGCTGGCCACGCTGCTCACAGCCGGCAGCAAGGCAGCCGGCCCGCCACCCATCCCGCGGCGGCCGTCCGACGGGCCGCTGCCGCTGTCCTTCGCCCAGGAGCACCTGTGGTTCATGGAGCAGCTGGCGCCGGGCAACCCGGCCTACAACATCGTCGACATGATCCGCCTGCGCGGCGCCTACGATGGCCGGGCGCTGCTCGCTGCCCTGCACGACGTGGTCGACCGCCACGAAATCCTGCGCACGGTCTTCGCCAAACAGGATGGACATGCCGTGCAGGTCGTGCTGCCCAGGATCGACATCGCGCTGGACGAGCGCGACCTGTCCACGCTGGAGCCGGCGGAACGCGACGCCGAATGGCGACGCATCGTCGACCAGGCCGGGCATCATGTCTTCACCCTGGCCCGACCGCCGCTGCTGCGCTGGACAGTGGTCCATATGGGCGACCTCGAACACCGCCTGCTGCTCGTCATGCATCACATCCTGGCCGACGAATGGGGCCTCGAGCGCCTGCAGCAGGAAGTCCGCCAGCTCTACGCCGCCCATGCCGCCGGCCGGCAGCCGGCGCTCGACGCATTGCCCATCCAGTACGGCGATTTCGCCTGCTGGCAGCGCGAACGCCTGCAGGGCGATTTCCTGCGCGACCAGCTCGCCTACTGGAAGATCGCCCTGGCCGGCGCGCCGACCCGGCTGGCCCTGCCCACCGACCATCCGCACCCGGCCGTACAGCGCTTCCGCGGCACTACCGAGCGCTTCATCGTCCCCGCCGAGCTGGTC
>DATGXM010000214.1:0-7233 GCA_035298985.1 Azonexus sp.
TCGACGAGCGTTTCGAACGCCTGAAGGCGACGGTCGAGGGCCGTCTGACGGCAATCCAGGCCGACAACGCCAACAAGCTGGAAGAAATGCGGCGCACCGTGGATGAAAAGCTGCATGCCACGCTGGAGCAGCGCCTGGGCGAATCGTTCAAGCTGGTCAGCGACCGCCTGGAGCAGGTCCATCGCGGTCTCGGCGAAATGCAGACCCTGGCCGCCGGTGTCGGCGACCTCAAGCGCGTGCTGACCAACGTCAAGACTCGCGGCACCTGGGGCGAGGTGCAATTGTCGGCGCTGCTCGAACAGCTGCTGACCGCCGACCAGTTCGCCGCCAATGTGGCCACCAAGCCGGGAAGCGGCGAGCGGGTCGATTTCGCCATTCGCTTGCCGGGCAAGGGGGACGGGGCCGAGGTGTGGTTGCCGATCGACGCCAAGTTCCCGATCGAGGATTACCAGCGCCTGATCGATGCCCTGGAGCCGGCCGCCATCGAGGAGGCCGCCAAGGCCATCGAGGTACGCCTGAAGAACGAGGCGAAAAGCATCCGCGAAAAATACGTCGCGCCGCCGCACACCACCGATTTCGCCGTGCTCTACCTGCCCATCGAAGGCCTGTACGCCGAGGCGCTGCGCCGGCCGGGGCTGGCCGAGGTGCTGCAGCGCGATTACCGGGTCAGCCTGGCCGGGCCGACCACGCTGGCCGCGATGCTGAACAGCCTGCAGATGGGCTTCCGTACCCTGGCCATCGAGCAACGCTCGGCCGAGGTTTGGGCCGTGCTCGGCGCGGTGAAGACCGAGTTCGGCAAGTTCGGCGAGGCGCTGGCCCACACCAAGAAGAAGCTCGACGAAGCGAGCAACAGCATCGCCAAGGCGGAGACGCGGACGCGGCAGCTGTCGCGCAAGCTGAAGGAAGTCGAGGCCCTGCCGGTGGCAGATTCGGAACAATTGATCGGGGTGGCGGATTTCGATGGCGAAGACGAGTGAACTGGAAGCGGCCTACCGGGCGACGACCTATCGGGTCTACCTGCCGGGGGGCGTCTGCGATCTGCGGGTCGGCGAGGCTTGCGAACCCCTGCGCTGCTGGCTGGAAACCGCCGGCGCCACACAGTTTGCCGTGATCACCGCGTACAACCCGGGTTCGGTTGTGGCCAGCGAGGCGGTCAATGCGGAGCGCCAGGCGCAACTGGAATGCGACCTGCTGGAGGGCAACTACGAGCCCTACGCCGCCCAGAATCTGCCGGATGGCGATGACGGACCGGTCGAGGAAAGCTGCTTCGTACCGGACCTGGCCCCCGAAGATGCTTGTGCATTGGCCGAGGATTACGGGCAGAATGCAGTGATCAGCGGGGGCGCCGATGGCGTGCCGCATCTGGTGTGGATCGAAGACAGATAACAATGAAAAGAATCGGCCGTTTCGAGGTCCGGAGGGAATTGGGTCGCGGTGCGCAGAGCGTGGTGTACCTGGGGTTCGATCCCCAGTTGCAACGTGAAATTGCCATCAAGACCCTGCATTTCGCACGTCCCGACCCCGCGCAAAATCAGGCCTTGCTGACCGAGGCGCGGGCGGTCGGGCGCATGCGTCACCCCAACATCGTGCCCATTTTCGAGGCGGGGGAGCAGGCTGGCGACCTCTATCTCGTTTTCGAATACGTGCCGGGCACCAACCTGGCGGAATTCCTGAAGCAAAGTGGGGCGCTGCCGCCGGTCAAGGCGGTCACCCTCCTGCACCGCATCCTCGATGCGGTTGTCCATGCCCACGCCCAGGGCATCATCCACCGCGACCTCAAGCCGTCGAACATCCTGCTCGACGACGACGGGACGCCCAAGGTCATGGATTTCGGCATCGCGACCCGCATCGACGGCGCGGTCGAGGGCAGCGACCGGGTGACCGGCACGCCGGCCTACATGGCGCCGGAGTATGTCTTGCGCCGCGAAATCAGCGAGCGTTCCGACATATTTTCGGCCGGCGTGATTCTCTACGAAATGCTGGTCGGGCAGCGTGCCTTTACGGGCGACAGCCTGAAGGCCGTCCTGCAACGCATCACTACGCAGGATCTTGAAATCCCGGCGAGCGCCGGTGTTGACGACCGCTTGCGCCCCATCCTGCTCAAGGCCGTGGCGCGCGATCCGGCCCTGCGTTTCCAGAGTGCGGCCCAGTTTGCCGAGGCGCTGGAAAATTACCTGAATCCTGAAGAGGAGGCCGTGGAGTCCGACGGCAGCCGGCAGTCGACCATCGATTTCCTGCTCCGCCGCATGCGCCACAAGAGCGATTTCCCGGCCCTGTCGGAGTCGGTCAGCGCCATCAACAAGATCGCCAACAGCGAAAAGGAGAGTATCGACAAACTGTCGAATACCATCCTCAAGGATTTTGCGCTGACCAACAAGTTGCTGCGCCTGGTCAATTCGGCCTATTTCCGGCCGGCCGGTGGCGGCACCATCAGCACGGTGTCACGGGCGGTCATCGTGCTCGGCTTCGAGGCAGTGCGCAATATCGCCATTACCGTGTTGCTCTTCGAGCACCTGCAAAACAAGGGCAACGCCAACCAGCTCAAGGAAGACTTCCTGCGCGCCAACCTGGCCGGCGTGCTGGCCAAGGACATCGGTGCCACCGCCCAGATGCGCGACCTCGAGCAATCGTTCATCTGCGCACTGTTCCACAGCCTGGGGCGTCTGCTGTCGCAATATTATTTCCCGGAAGAGGCGGACGAGATTCGTCGGGTCATGGCTCAGCGTGAGTTTTCCGAGGAAAAGGCGGCGATCCAGGTGTTGGGGATTTCCTTCGAGGAAATGGGCATTGCGGTGGCCCGCCAATGGGGTTTCCCGACCCTGATTGTCGGCACCATGCGGCGTTTGCCGGCCGGTGCGATCAGGAAACCGGTGCAGCAGGAGGACAAGCTGCGCGTGCTGTCCGGGTTTGCCAACGAGCTGTGCGATGTCATCGCCGAGGCGACGCCGGAAGACCGTGAGCGGGAATTGAAGAAGACCATGGCCCGCTTTGCCGAGGCCATTACCTGCGATCAGAAAGAGGTGCATCAGACCGTGCAGCGCGCAGTCGAGGAGGTCGCCGACTTTGCCCGGGTCATCCATTTCAATTTGCAGCAGACGACCTTCGGCAAGCAGATGCGCCAGTTCGCCAAAGCCGCTCCTGGCGATCAGATTGGTGCCGAGGAACAAGCCGTCAATGAGATGGCGGCGGGCACGGTCCTCGGGGTACCCGATCCCCTGGAACAAGGCATGGGCGAGGGCGGGGCGATCGATGCGCAGTCCGTGCTGACGGCGGGTATCCAAGACATCAGCAATACGCTGGTCGAAGGCTTCAAGCTCAACGACATCCTGCGCATCATTCTCGAGACGATGTACCGGGCGATGGGTTTCAAGCGGGTCGTGCTGTGCATCCGCGATGCCAAGGCCGGCGTCATGCAGGGGCGCTTCGGATTCGGGCCGGATGCCAATGAAGTGGCGCGAGCTTTCCGTTTTCCGCTCAGCTTCACGCCGGACATCTTCCATGCCGCCACCTCGAAGGGCGTCGATCTGCTGATCAGCGACATCGACGATCCGAAGATCGCCAGCCGCATTCCCGACTGGTACCGCAAGGCGGTGCCGGCCCATTCCTTCGTGCTCTTCCCGCTCAATATCAAGGGCAACCCGGTGGCGCTGATCTACGCCGACCGCGATGAGCCGGGCGGCATTGCGATCCCCGAGAAGGAACTGCAGCTACTGCGTACCTTGCGCAATCAGGCAGTCCTCGCCATCAAGCAGGGGAGCTGAACGCCTCGCTTGCCTGGCTGCGGTAGTTTTCGGTTATTGGACGAAAACGGTGCCCCGAAAGAAAATGCCCGCTGGTGCGGGCATTTTTGTCAGCAATTCTGCCTTACCAGAGTTTCCACCAGGCGGTCTTGCGATCCAGGCCGTCCTTGTAGAAACGGCTGTTCGGGAAGTTCTTCTTCATCACGCGATCGGCGTCGTCACGCAGGTCCGGCATGCCCATCTTGTCGTAGGCCACGACCAGGATGTACATCGCTTCCTCGATGGCCGGCGCCTGCGGGTAGGTCTTGATTGCCTGCTGGGCGCGGTTGGCGGCAGCGATGTAGGCGCCGCGCTTGGCGTAGTAGCGGGCGACGTGCACTTCCAGCGAAGCCATGGCATTGACCAAGTAGTTCATGCGCAGCGTCGCGTCCGGCGTGTATTTGCTGTTCGGGAAGCGGGTGACCAGTTCCTTGAAGGCTTCGAAGGATTCGCGGGCGGCCTTGGGGTCGCGCTCGGTCTGGTCCTGCGAGCTGACGTAGGCGGTCAGGCCGAGGTCTTCGTTGAAGTTGATCAGGCCCTTCAGGTAATAGACATAGTCGACCGTCGGGTGGCTGGGATGCAGCTTGATGAAGCGGTCGCAAGCGGCGAGGGCGGAGCCAGGCTCGTTGCCTTTCCAATACACGTAACCAAGTTCAAGCTGGGCCTGCTGGGCATAGCGACCATACGGGAAGCGCGCCTCAAGCTTTTCCAGATACTTGGCTGCCTTGTCCCAGGCGCCGTCTGCCTGGGCATCCTTAGCTTCGGAATACAGCTTGCCGGCCGACCAGCCGCTGGTTTCATCGTATTTGTCGGCAGTACCGCAGCCGGCCAGGATGGCGGCGGCGATGAGGGCAAGCAATGTGCGGATGAAGGCAGGGAAAGTCCGGAATGCGGGTAAACTTCGCATCTATGAATGATCCTATTGAAGATTCCGGCGATTATAGCCGAACTGAACCGCTCCGCCTGACCGTTCCCGAGGCTTGTTCCGGCCGCCGTCTCGATCAGGTGCTGGCCGAACTGCTCCCTCAGCATTCCCGCAACCGCCTGCAAGGGTGGGTCAAGGAGGGGTGCGTGCTGGTCGATGGCGAGGCGCAAACCGAACCCAAGCGCAAGGTGCTGGGCGGGGAAATCCTGCTCATCGACGAGCCGGACGATATTCGCAACCAGACCGACCAGCCTGAGGATATCCCGCTCGACGTCGTATTCGAGGACGACACGCTGCTTGTCATCAACAAGCCGGCCGGCTTGGTCGTCCATCCGGGCAGCGGCAACTGGAACGGCACGCTAATGAACGCCTTGCTGCACCATGTACCCGGCATCGACCAGATACCGCGGGCCGGCATCGTCCATCGCCTGGACAAGGACACCAGCGGCTTGATGGTGGTCGCCAAGACGCTCGAGGCGCAGACCGATCTGGTCCGCCAGCTGCAGGCGCGAACGGTCAAGCGCATCTACCTGGCTTTCGCGGCCGGCGTGATCAAGAAGGACGGCGGCGTCGATTCGCCAATCGGCCGCCACCCGACGCAGCGCATCAAGATGGCAGTGGTCCCGGAAAATCGCGGCGGCAAGCCGGCGCTGACCTGGTATCGCGTCCTCGATTCCTTCCCGTACTGCACCTACATTGAATGTTCGCTGGAGACCGGGCGGACGCACCAGATCCGCGTCCATATGGCGTCGATCAATCATCCGCTGGTCGGCGACCCGGTGTATGGCAAGACCAATCCGAAATTGCCGGAGTTTCCGCGCCAGGCGCTGCACGCCACCCGCCTCGGTCTGGTCCATCCCCTGACCGGGATGAAGATGCAATGGGAAGTGCCGATGCCGCAGGACATGCGCGACCTGCTCGATACCCTGCGCTATGGCGGCTGACAGCCTGCTTCCCGATTGGCCGGCGCCGGCCAACGTCCGCGCCTTGCAGACCTTACGCACGGGCGGTTGCAGCCCGGCGCCATGGAACAGCCTCAATCTCGGGGACCATGTTGGTGACGATCCGACGCGGGTGGCTGCCAATCGGGGCAGTTTGCGGGAGCGCTTGCCCGCCGAGCCGTTGTGGCTGAACCAGGTGCACGGCACCACGGTGGTCGATGCGGCGTCGGCTACGCAGCGTGTCGCCGCCGATGCCGCCTTCTCCCGCCGTCCGGGAGCGGTGTGCGCCGTGATGACCGCCGATTGCCTGCCGGTGCTGTTCTGCGACCGTGCCGGGACGGTCGTTGCCGCCGCCCATGCCGGGTGGCGTGGGCTGCTGGACGGCGTCCTGGAAAATACGGTTGCCGCCATGCAGGTGCCAGCGGGTGAACTGCTTGCTTGGCTGGGACCGGCCATCGGGCCGGAGCGCTTTGAGGTGGGCGACGAGGTCCGGGCGGCATTTGTCGCCAAGGACGCCGGCGCCGCCGCCTGCTTTGTGGCGCAGGCTGACGGCAAGTGGCTGGCCGATATCTACGGTCTGGCTCGTCAGCGCCTGGTCGGCTTGGGTGTTGCCCATATCAGTGGCGGTAATGTCTGCACGGTCAGCGATGCCGAACATTACTTTTCCTACCGCCGCGATGGGGTGACCGGGCGCATGGCGACGTTGATCTGGCTGGCTTCTTAGGGCTGAATGACGAGACCAAAACAAAGGGCTGCCGATGCGCAGCCCTTTTGTTTGGTAAGCGATGGCGTCAAGACGCCCAGGCGTCGGCCTGAACGGTCGATTCCTGCCGCCACGCCGCGCGTGCCGCGTTATTGGCTATCCAGTTGGGTAGGAAGGTATAGGCTTCGTCGAGCAGGTGCGGCGTATGGCGGCCCGGAGAATAACGCTGCGCACGGTCATAGTATTCGCGCAGTGCCGGCCGGAAGTTTGGATGGGCGCAGTTTTCGATGACTACCTTGGCGCGCTGTTTGGGCGACAGGCCGCGCAGGTCGGCCAGGCCTTGTTCGGTAACGATGATCTGGACGTCGTGTTCGGTGTGGTCGACGTGCGACACCATGGGCACGATGCACGAAATACTGCCGTTCTTGGCGCTCGACGGGGTCATGAAGATCGAGATGAAGGCGTTGCGCGCGAAATCGCCCGAACCGCCGATACCGTTCATGATCGAGGTGCCCATGATGTGGGTCGAATTGACGTTGCCGTAGATGTCGGCTTCGATCAGGCCGTTCATGGCGATGACGCCGAGGCGACGAATGACTTCCGGGTGATTCGAGATTTCCTGCGGACGCAGGATGATGCTGTCCTTGAAGCGCGGCAGGTCGGCGTTCAGCTCGACCAGCGCGGCCGGGCTGAGCGAGAACGAAGTAGCCGACGCGCAGGTCAGCTTGCCGGATTTGATCAGTTCCAGCATGCCGTCCTGCAGCACCTCGGTGTAGGCGGTCAGGTTCTCGAAGAGGCCGTCCTGCAGGCCGGCCATCACGGCATTGGCGACGTTGCCGACACCGGACTGCAGCGGCAGCAGGTTTTTCGGCAGGCGTCCCATCT
>DATGXM010000215.1:0-12793 GCA_035298985.1 Azonexus sp.
TATCGGCGACGGGAGCAGCGGCCTGCTCCTGAACTTCCTTGCGGCCAATCGAATCGAGCAGCGACTGCACGCTATCGCGCAGGGCAGACAGATCGGACGGAATCAGGAAATAGGCCAGCGCTGCCAGCACGACCAGGCCGACGCCCATCGACATGACCTGGCGGTCGCGCCGCGAGATGCCGGCACTGCTCGAACTCGGCATGGGCGCCGGACCGCCGCCCTGCCGGCCCAGATTATCGATCGGCTTTTCAAGAATGCGGTCTAATTGCGCCATCATCGGCGCCGGATCGAGCTGCAGCAGCCGCGCGTAGTTGCGCACGAAGCCGCGAATGAAGGTGTGCCCCGGCAAGCCGTTCCAGTCGCCGCTTTCCAGCGCCTCGACCTGGCGCGGCCCCAGCTTCAGCGTTTGCGAAATATCGGCGACTTCCAGGCCGCGCGCTTCGCGGGCCTGGCGCAGCTGTTCGCCGACCGGCGTTTCGAAAGCGACTGCGGTATCTTCGTCGCTCACCGGATCCTGACCGCTAACCTGCTCGTTCATTCAAAATTACCCTTCAGGAATTCCTGATACTCGGCCGACGATGGATAGCGACTGCGCAGTTGAGAAGCAAACCCGCCTTCCGCTACGCGATTGCCCAGCTTGCGCTCGATGCGCAGACCCAGCCAAATCGCCTCGGCCGAGGGCGGCTCCATCATCTTCAAGGCATCGCTCAGATAGATGCGCGACTCTTCGAGAATATTGCGCCGGTAGAACAGCTTGGCCAGTTCCAGACGGGCCGGCATGGCACCGTCCCGGGACATCTGCAGAGCCTTGAGCAGGTAGTTCTGCGCCCCATCCAGATCGCCAGCCCTCAGCGCACAGGTTCCGGCGTTGGTGTAGGCGCGGTCCGGCGTCTCGTAGAGCGGACTCTTCAAGGCGTTCAGGAAATAGGCGATGGACTGGCGTTCCTTGCCTGTTTCGCACAGGTACCAGCCGTAGTTGTTGTTGACCTCGGGGTCGTTCGGCGCAATGTCGAGCGCCCGGCGGAAGTCGCTTTCTGCCTTGTCGTTTTCCTTGAGTGCGGTGTGCACCAAGCCGCGCACGCTGTAGGCCTGGTAATAGCCGGAATCGGCATTCAGCGCGATCTGCAGTTCATCGAGAGCGACGGCGTAGCTGCCCGCCTGGAAATACATGGCGCCCAGCTCAGTGTGGATACGGGCGCGGTTGCGTGGATCGGTACTCTTCGGCTCCTGACCGCCGGAATTGTTGTTGATCTGGTACTGCTGCTGCGCCTGCGCAGTCACGGCACAACACACCACCAGGCCAAGGCCCACGGTCAATCGCTTCAGGGATTGCACAATCACGATCTAGCCTCCACCAGGGGAATCACGCGTCCGAAAGTCCGTTTGGTCTTGTCCTTGACCTGCCCGGCTAACTGACCGCAGGCAGCGTCGATGTCGTCACCGCGCGTCTTGCGCGTCGTGGTGACGATGCCTGCCTGCATCAGGATGTCGGCAAAGCGGCGCACCCGCTCCGCCGGCGAGCGCTTGAACGGCGAGCCCGGGAAGGGGTTGAAGGGAATCAGGTTGAATTTGCACGGCACATTCTTGACCAACGCCAGCAGTTCGCGGGCATGGCCTTCGGAATCGTTGATGCCGTCGATCATCGTGTATTCGAAGGTGATGAAGTCGCGCGGCGCCTTTTCCAGGTAACGCTGGCAGGCGGCCATCAGCTCCTTCAACGGATATTTCTGGTTGATCGGCACCAGTTCGTCGCGCAGCTTGTCGTTCGGTGCATGCAGCGAAACCGCCAGGGCGACCGGGCATTCCTCGCGCAGGCGATCCATGACCGGGACCAGACCGGAAGTGGAGACCGTGACGCGGCGGCGCGACAGGCCGTAGGCGTTGTCGTCGAGCATCAGCTTGAGCGCGGCGACGGTATTCTCGAAGTTGGCGAGCGGCTCGCCCATGCCCATCATGACGACGTTGGAGATGACGCGTTCGTCACCATGCACGACGCCGAGGGCGTTGTTGGCCTGCCACAGCTGGCCGATGATTTCCGCCACCGTCAGGTTGCGGTTGAAGCCTTGCTTGCCGGTCGAACAGAAAGCGCAGTCGAGCGCACAGCCGGCTTGCGTGGAAATGCACAGGGTTCCGCGATCGTCCTCGGGAATGAACACCGTTTCGACGGCGTTGCCGTTGCCGACATCGATCAGGAACTTGCGCGTGCCGTCCTCCGACAACTTGTCGGATACCACGGCAGGCGGCGCCACGACCGCCCTCGCCTTGAGCTTTTCACGCAAGCTCTTGGCGATGTCGGTCATGGCATCGAAGTCCGCCACGCCGGAACGATGCATCCAGCGCAGGACCTGCCGGGCGCGGAAGGGCTTTTCACCCTGCTCGGCAAACCAGGCAGTCAGGCTATCGGCATCGAAATCCAGCAGGTTGACGGTCATCGGATACTGCTTCGGCTGGGTATTAACGGCCGGAATAGGTGTTCATGCCCGGGAAGAAGAAGGCAACTTCCACGGCAGCGGTTTCCGGCGCGTCGGAACCATGCACGGCGTTGGCGTCGATGGATTCGGCGAAATCGGCGCGGATGGTGCCCTTGTCGGCCTTCTTCGGGTCGGTGGCGCCCATCAGTTCACGGTTCTTGGCGATAGCGTTTTCGCCTTCCAGGCACTGGATCATGACCGGACCGGAGGTCATGAAGGAGACCAGATCCTTGAAGAAGGGGCGTTCTTTGTGCACGGCGTAGAACTGGCCAGCTTCCTGTTCGGACAGCCAGGTCATGCGGGCAGCGATGACCTTCAGGCCGGCGCCTTCGAAACGGGAGTAGATCTGGCCGATCACGTTCTTCTTGACGGCGTCCGGCTTGATGATGGAAAGGGTGCGTTCGATAGCCATGGGTTTGCTCCGAGAAAGCTAGTCAGTTGAAAAACGGATCATTTTAGCAGACTCGGCGCCCGAGCGCCCGCCTCACCGCCCAGTCTGGTTTTCGACCGCACCCTTGGTCAGCGGTTCGCGCAACCAGGCAAAATTGCGCGGCGCGACATACTGCAGCAACTCCTTGCCGTCGGCGTCGACGATGACGTCGAGCCCCTTGTCGGGATAGAGCAGATGGACGCGCTTGTCCGACACGGCCAGGCGCTCGCCGGGCTGTCCGAAGCGCTGGACTACCGTCGTTTCGTCCAGATTGACCGTCGGAATCACGCTGATTGCCTTGATCGGCAAGGCATCGACGGCCGACAGATCGTCGGGATGCAAGGTGATCTTGCGGGTAGTGCTTTCCATGTGCTGCGCCTTCAGGGCGCGCTCGCGCATGGCTGCGACCGTAGCGTCTCCCGCATCGACCGTGACAATGACGCGCGCCAGCACAAAACCCAGGGAGACCTGTGCGTAATACCCCTCCAGCGTCCCTGCCTCGTTCGGCTCGGCAATGATCGCCACCTCGATCTCGCCGCCTAGTTTCTGTCGTACTTCGCCTAGTGTGCTGACCCCCGGACGCAAACCGAACACCGAGCTTCCCCCTTCGCCATCCAGCACGATCTGCCAGGGCAGATTGCTGTTCGGGTCGACGCCTTCCTGCTTCGCGACCCCCGGAATCATAAATGGAACAACCAGGGCGAGAAGGATCAGGACAATGATGGAGAGGGCGAATTTCATGGGCTTTGGGTTTTGCGGAAGGGGGTCGATTGTGCCATAGGCGCACCGCGCCAAAAGAAAACCCCGACCGAAGCCGGGGCTTTCGCACAAAGCGACATGTCGCCTAGAGCATGCCCAGTTGCTGCGGCAACCACAGCGACAGCCCCGGCCAATAGGTGACGACCAGCAGGAAGCCGAGCATCGACAGCAGCCAGGGCCAGACGGCAACCGTCAGTTCGGTGATGCCCATCTTGGTAATGCCGGAGGCGACATACAGATTGAGGCCGACCGGCGGGTGGCACATGCCGACCTCCATGTTCACCACCATCAGAATGCCGAAATGCACCGGATGGATACCCAGCTGGACGGCCACCGGGAACAGGATGGGCGCGAAAATCAGCACGATGGACGACGGCTCCATGAAGTTGCCGGCGAGCAGCAGGATGACGTTGACCGCCAGCAGGAAGGTGATCATCCCGAGGCCGTGGCCCAGCATCCAGTCAGCCAGCGCCTGCGGAATATTCTCGTTGGTCATGATGAACGAGAAGAGCACGGCATTGGTGATGATGTAGAGCAGCATCGCCGACATGTTGGCCGAGTTGAGCAGCACCTTCGGCACGTCCTTCAGGCCCATGTCGCGGTAGATGAAGACGGCGACAAAGAAGGCATACACCGCCGACATGGCAGCCGCCTCGGTCGGCGTGAAGATGCCGGTGTAGATGCCACCCATCACGACGACGATCAGCAGCAGGCCCCACACCGATTTGCGGAAGCTGACCCAACGCTCAGCCCACGAGGCCTTAGGCTGACGCGGGTAGTCGAACTTGCGGGCGCGATACCAGGTCACGCCACCCAGCGTTGCGGCCAGGGCCAAGCCGGGAATGACGCCGGCCATGAACAGCGCCCCCACCGAAGTATTGGTCGCCACCGAATACATGACCATGACGATGGACGGCGGAATCAGGATGCCGAGCGCCCCGGAAGTCGAGATCACGCCGGCGCCGAACTTGTTCGGGAAGCCCGCCTTGACCATGGCCGGCAGCAGGATGGAGCCGATCGCCACCACCGTCGCCGGGCTGGAACCCGACACCGCCGCAAACAAGGCACAGGCCAGCACGCCGGCCAGCCCGAGGCCACCATACCAGTGACCGACCATCGACGTGGCGAAGTTGATCATCCGTTTCGCCACCCCGCCGTGAGTCAGGAAATTGCCGGCCAGGATGAAGAACGGAATGGCCATGATCTCGAACTTCTCGATGCCGGTAAACAGCTTCAGGGCCACCGATTCGAGCGGCACCTGCGTCATCGTGAACAGGAAAGTCAGCACCGTCAGGCCGAGCGAAATCGAGATCGGCATGCCGGTCAGCATGAGGACGGCCAGCAGGCCGAAAATCACCAGCGCGTTCATGACGGGTCTCCTTTCTTGGTTTCGGGCTGTCGGCGCTCTCCCTGGCGCTGATCCTTGATCACTGCCCGCTCGCCACGGCGCCGATCCGAGCCGCTACGCCGCTCCCCCACTTGCTCGTGCTTCAGGTCATGCATGTGCAGGTTGTCGCCCATGCCATAGACATCGACATCCAAGGGCAGCTTTTCTTCTTCCAGGCCATCGACATGACCATGATCGTGGTGCGGCAGTTCGCCGGTTTTCAGGAAACCGACCGTAACCTGCAGGAAGCGGAAGCACATCAATGACGAGCCGAGCGGAATGGCGCTATAGACCATCCAGGTCGGCCATTCGAGGTCGGGCGTGATCGGGCCTTCGAACAAATCCTCGCCGGCGATGCCCAGCGCACTGAAAATGGCGTAATGCGCACCGTTTTCCCAGACGAACTTCGCCCCCAGCCAGGCAATGGTCCCCGTGAATAGCGCGCCGGCCAGCAAGCCAAAAACGATGAATTTGCCGCGCCTGGCATCGTCCAGGCGGTTGATCAATACATCGACGCCGACGTGGATACCGGTACGCACACCGTAAGCGGCGCCGAATTTCGCCATCCAGACGAACATGATGATGCACAGTTCTTGCGCCCAGCTGAAATTGAGGCTGAGCAGCCAGTCCTGCAGGCCGGGGATTTCCAGCCCGGCGAGATAGCGGTGCGCCACCGAAGCGAAGATGATCAAGGTCGCCGCGCCCATCAGGAACGTGACCAGCAGCTCTTCGAGGTGGTTGAGTGCTCTGTTCAACATGAGAGTTCCCCCGATTGAAGGACGGGGGCCGCAGCCCCCGTCGTACTTGTGTTCAGGCCTATGCCAGGGTTACAGGGCATCCGGCTTGAAACCGGTGTCCTTGTAAACCGCCTGGATCACTTCCTTGCCGACGCGACTCTCCATCTTCTGATGCACCGGCACCATGGCCTTCTTGAAAGCCAGGCGCTCTTCCCTGGTCGGCACATAGACAGCCGTCTTGCCGCTCTTCTTCACCGCTTCCAGCGAACTGTCGTTTTCGACCTTGGCGATCTGGTTGGCATAGCGGGTCGACTGCTCCATCGCATCTTCCAGTTGCTTGCGAATATCCGCCGGCAAGCCGTCCCAGAACTTCTTGTTCACGATCACCGCATAGCCCAGGTAGCCATGCTCGGTCAGGGTCAGATGCTTCTGTACCTCATGCATCTTCTGGGTGTACAGGTTGGAAATCGGGTTCTCGGTGCCATCGACCACGCCCGTCTGCAAGGCCTGGTAGACCTCCGAGAAGGCCATCACCTGCGGCATGGCGCCTACTGAGCGCATCTGCTCCTCGAGCACCTTGGACGACTGGATACGCATCTTCTTGCCCTTCAGGTCAGCCGGCGTCTTGATCGGCGTATTCGCCGAGAAGGACTTGAAGCCGTTGTCCCAGAAAGCCAGGCCACGTATGCCCTTGGGCTCCAGCTTGGCAAGCAGCATCTTGCCGACCGCACCGTTGGTCACTTTGTGCAAGTCGTCGTAATTGCTGAAAATGAAGGGGAGGTCGAAAACCTCGAACTCCTTGACACCGAGCGGCCCGAACTTGGCCAGCGACGGGGCCAGCATCTGGACGGCGCCCAACTGGAGCGCCTCCATTTCCTCCTTGTCCTTGTACAGCGTCGAATTGGCATAAACCTCGACCTTGACCTTGCCGTGGGTCAGTTCGGCCGCCTTCTTGGCAAACATTTCGGCCGCCTTCCCCTTCGGGGTGTCGGCCGCCACGACATGGCTGAACTTGATGACTATGGGTTGCTGGGCATAGCTGCCAAGCGATATGGCGCAGGCAAACAGGCCAACCAGAATATTTGAAATTTTCATTTGTCTCTTCCTAGAAGGGCCGCCGATTACGGCCTGTTGAAAGTATTACGAATCGGATAATCCAGGCGTATTGTGGAAATCCACAGTACGGACCTCCAAAAACAAAAACCGCCGGACTGGCCGGCGGCTTTCTAGCTTTCTATTGCGCGGTACGCGATCAGTTGTGCTCGGTGATCGGCCGGGGCGAATGCGGAATCACCATCTCCGGCGCATCGTCGAGCACCAGCTCGGGATTGTCGGCCTCATCGGGAGTTTCGTTGTTGAGCACCGCGTTCATCCGGTCGACATCGAGCGCCTTGCACCACTTGGCGACGACCAGGGTGGCCACACTGTTGCCGATGAAATTGGTCAGCGCACGGGCTTCCGACATGAAGCGGTCGATGCCGAGGATCAGCGCCAGGCCGGCCACCGGCACGGTCCCCACCGCCGACAGCGTGGCGGCCAGCACGATGAAGCCGGAACCGGTCACGCCGGCGGCGCCCTTGGAGGTGAGCAGCAGGATGATCAGCAGGGTGATCTGGTGCTGCAGGTCGAGCGGCGTGTTGGTCGCCTGGGCGATGAACACGGCAGCCATGGTCAGGTAGATCGAGGTGCCGTCCAGGTTGAACGAGTAGCCGGTCGGCACGACCAGGCCCACCACCGACTTCTGGGCGCCGGCATTTTCCATCTTGGCCATCAGGCGCGGCAGGGCCGATTCAGAAGACGAGGTGCCAAGAACCAGGAACAGTTCTTCCTTGATGTACTTGATCAGCTTGATGACCGAGAAACCGTGCAGCTTGGCGATGGTGCCGAGCACAGCGAGGATGAAGATCACGCAGGTCAGGTAGAAGGCCCCCATCAGGTTGGCCAGCTGGACCAGGCTGCCGACGCCATGTTTGCCGATGGTATAGGCCATGGCGCCGAAGGCACCGATCGGGGCAACCTTCATGATCACGCCGACGATGCCGAACAGCACGTGCGACAGCTTTTCGATCAGGTCGAACACCGGTTTGCCGCGCTCGCCGAAGGCATGCATGGCATAACCGAACAGGATGGAGAAGAACAGGACCTGCAGCATGTCGCCCTTGGCGAAGGCATCGACCACGCTGGTCGGAATGATGTTCATCAGGAATTCGGTCGTCGTCTGCATCTTGCCCGGGCCGACGTACTTGTCGATACCCTTGGTGTCGAGCGAGCTGGGATCGACGTTCATACCCGAACCCGGCGCCCAGACGTTGACCACGATGAGGCCGATGATCAGCGCGATGGTGCTGACCACTTCAAAATACAGCACGGCATAGCCGCCGGTCTTGCCGACCTTCTTCATGTCCTCCATGCCGGCGATGCCGACGACGATGGTGCAGAAGATGATCGGGGCGATGATCATCTTGATCAGCTTGATAAAGGCATCGCCGAGCGGTTTCATGTCGGCGCCGGCCGACGGATAGAAATGCCCCAGCGCCACGCCAAGGGCGATGGCGATCAGGACCTGGACATATAGACTTTTGAACAATGACTTCTTGGCCATGAGTTTGTCTCCGAAATGGCTTATTAAAATTTCACGCGCAGTATTCCCGCTCGTCGCCCTTTCGACCATTGTGGCTATCCGAATTGTGGAAAACCACAATCAGCCCATCACAAAACCCGTGATGTACCATTTTCGTCATGACAACATTGATCCCCGCCCTGCCAAATAGTTCGCGCCGTATCCGCTGGCTGCTGGCCCTGCCCAAGCTGGGTCTCGTGCTGCTCCTGCTGGCTCTCGTGTCGCTGCTCTGGCTGCTCCATCTGAACGAAGCCGAGGAAGACCGGGCTGCACTGATCAAGGACGTCCTGTGGCTGGAACAAAGCCTGCAATTCCACCTGAACAGCAACGAGGAACAGCTGCAGCAGCTGGCTCTCGACATGGGCAACCTGCCCGACGGGCAGAAGACCTTTCGCCTGCGCGCCGAGCACATGCTCAAGAATTCGCCGGAAATCGCCCAGATCCTGTGGCTCGACACACGGCACCAGGTCATCGACGCCCTGCCCAATACCACGCCGCCGGACCAGGAACTCGAATCCTTCGGCCCATCGGTGACCAGCAAGGCCTTCGATGTCGCCATGCGCCTGGGCAAGCCGCACTACAGCGAGCCCTTCTTTCTGGAGGATAACCGGGCGCACATCGAGCTGATTCTGCCCATCTACGGCGAAAATCGGCACATCACCAGCATGCTGGCGCTCCTGTTGCCGCTCGACACCCTGCTCGCCAACCAGGTGCCGTGGTGGTTCACCGAAAAATACAAGGTCGAGATCATCGACGACAACGATCTTCTGTACGCCACCAAGACGCGCATCGAAGGCAAGGGGGACCAACGCTACGTCATCCCCTTCGACCCGCCGGGGTCCGGGCTGCTCCTGCGCGTCACCAGCTATCGCTCGCCCGACAATTCGCTGCAGCGGATTCTGGTCGCCGCCATCGTCCTGCTCGCCGCCGGCGTCTTTTGGAGCCTGTGGCTGGTGCGCGACCTGATGAAAAAACGCAGCCAGGCGGAAGAAGCCCTGCGCGCCGAACACGCCTTCCGGGCCGCCATGGAGGATTCGCTGACGGTCGGCATGCGCGCCCGCGACCTGGACGGACGCGTCATCTACGTCAATCCCGCCTTTTGCAAGATGACCGGCTTCAGTCCGGAAGAGCTGGTCGGCGCCACGCCGCCCATGCCTTACTGGGCACCGGAACAGCTCGAAGAAAGCTATGCCATGCACCAGACCGTGCTGGCCGGCGAAGCCCCGGCCGACGGCTTCGAGATGACTTTCATGCGCAAGAACGGCGAGCGCTTCAACGCCCTGGTCTATGAAGCCAAGCTGATCGACGGCAACGGCAACCACACCGGATGGATGGCCTCGGTGCTCGACATCACCGAACGCAAACGCGCCGAGGAACTCGCCCGCCAGCAGCAGGAACAGCTGCAATTCACTTCGCGCCTGGTCACCATGGGCGAGATGGCATCGACCCTGGCCCACGAGCTGAACCAGCCGCTGGCGGCGATCGCCAGTTACAACACCGGCTGCCTCAACCTGTTCGCCAACGAGAACGCCAATCCCTCCGAAATCCGCCCTGCCCTTGAAAAGATCGGCCTTCAGGCCCAGCGTGCCGGCAAGATCATTCGCCGCGTCCATGATTTCGTCCGCAAGAGCGAACCCAAGCGGGCGCCCTGCCAGCTGGGCGAAGTGATCGAGGACTGCCTGGGCTTCGTCGAGGCCGAGGCCCGCAAGCGCCACGTCCATATCGAATCGGACGCCACCCCGCTGCTGCCGGTGCTCGCCGATCGCCTGATGCTGGAACAGGTGCTGCTCAACCTGATCCGCAACGCCATGGAAGCGATGGCCAAGACCGCCGAAGCCGACCGCCTGCTGCGCATCGCCGTCGAGGTCAGCGCCGACGAACTCCGCATCAGCGTCAGCGACCAGGGCTGCGGCATCGCACCGGAAGTCCGCGACAAGCTGTTCACGGCATTCTTCACGACCAAACCGGACGGCATGGGCATCGGCCTGTCCATCTGCCGCTCGATCATCGAATTCCATCGCGGCCGCCTGTGGGCTGAAGACAATCCCCATTCGGCCACGGGAAGCGGTACGATATTCCACTTCACCCTCCCCCTCGAAGCCGCATGAATACGCCGCAAGCCTACCTGGTCGATGACGACGAAGCGATCCGCGACGCCCTTTCCTGGCTGCTCAAGTCGCGCGGACTGCCGAGCACCACCTTCGATTCGGCCGAGAGCTTTCTCGCCGCCTGGCACAAGGGGATGAGCGGCTGCGTCGTGCTCGACATGCGGATGACCGGCCTGAGCGGTCTCGACTGCTTCGACCAGCTGCAGGCCCGGGAATCGACCCTGCCGGTCATTTTCCTGACCGGTCACGGCGACGTGCCGCTCGCCGTCGCCACGCTGAAGAAAGGGGCCTTCGATTTCTTCGAGAAGCCCTTCAACGACAACGACCTGGTCACCCGCATCGAAGAAGCCATGGCCCTCGATGCCCGCCAGCGCGTCACCAACGCCACCGCCGACTCGGTCAAGGCCCGATTGTCCTGCCTGACCACCCGCGAACGGCAAATCATGGAACTTGTGCTGGCTGGCAAGTTCAATAAGGTCATTGCCGACGAACTGAACATCAGCATGCGCACCGTCGAAGTCCATCGCGCCAACCTGTTCGACAAAATGCAGGTCAAGACGGCCGTCGAGCTGGCCAACCTGCTCAAAACAGCGCCCTGATGCTTCCCTAAGGCATTATTTTTCGCTAGCATCACGCCAACTTTCCTGCCGCCTTTCCGGCGCAACCCAACCAACACCCCCATCCCTTGAGGCAACCATGAGCGAGCACATCCATTACGTCACCGACGACACCTTTGAAGCCGAAGTGCTGCAATCGCAGCAACCGGTTCTCGTCGACTACTGGGCAGAATGGTGCGGCCCCTGCAAGATGATCGCTCCGATCCTCGACGAAGTCGCCAACGAATACGCCGGCAAGCTGAAGGTCGCCAAGGTCAACATCGACGACAACCAGGCCACCCCGGCCAAGTACGGTATCCGCGGCATCCCGACCCTGATGATCTTCAAGAACGGCAATATCGAAGCCACCAAGGTTGGCGCCTTGTCCAAGTCGCAACTCGCGGCCTTTATTGACAGCAATCTGTAATCTCCGTAGTCTCCCGTCCTGAAGGTGCGTCCTGCACCTTCAGGCAGACGCGACAGGCAAGCTGTCCGGCGTCATTCCCCTCCCCCAAGCTTCTGCAATCTGCGCCCTGGCCTCCGGGCTCTCGCCCGTTCTTTAACCGGCGCCACACATTCCCACATGCAACTTTCCGAACTCAAGACATTACACGTCAGCAAACTGCTGGATATGGCCACCGAACTTGGCATCGAGAATGCCAACCGGATGCGCAAGCAGGAGCTGATCTACGCCATTCTCAAGGCCAAGGCCAAGAACGGCGACACCATCTACGGCGACGGCACGCTGGAAGTCCTGCCCGATGGCTACGGCTTCCTCCGCTCGGCCGACACCTCCTATCTGGCCAATCCGGACGACATCTACGTGTCGCCGTCGCAGGTCCGCCGCTTCAACCTGCGCACTGGCGACACGGTCGAGGGCGAAATCCGCACCCCGAAGGATGGCGAACGCTACGTCGCGCTGACCAAGCTCGACCGCATCAACGGCTTCGCACCGGAAGCCAACAAGAACAAGATCATGTTCGAGAACCTGACGCCGCTGCACCCGACGCGTCACCTGAAGCTCGAACGCGAGATCAAGTCCGAAGAAAACATTACCAGCCGCGTCATCGACATGATCGCCCCGATCGGCTGCGGCCAGCGCGGCCTGCTCGTCGCTCCGCCGAAGACCGGCAAGACGGTGATGCTGCAGAACATCGCGCATGCCATCACCGCCAATCACCCGGACGTCGTGCTGATCGTACTGCTGATCGATGAGCGCCCGGAAGAAGTCACGGAAATGACCCGTACGGTCAAGGGTGAGGTCGTCGCCTCGACCTTCGACGAACCGGCCACCCGCCACGTCGCGGTCGCCGAAATGGTCATCGAGAAGGCCAAGCGCCTGGTCGAGCACAAGAAGGATGTCGTCATCCTGCTCGACTCGATCACTCGCCTCGCCCGCGCCTACAACACCGTGCAGCCGGCCTCCGGCAAGGTGCTGACCGGCGGCGTCGACGCCAACGCATTGCAAAAGCCCAAGCGCTTCTTCGGCGCCGCGCGCAACATCGAGGAAGGCGGCTCGCTGACCATCTTGGCCACCGCGCTGATCGATACCGGCAGCCGCATGGACGACGTCATCTACGAAGAATTCAAGGGCACCGGCAACATGGAAATCCACCTCGACCGCAAGTTGGTGGACAAGCGCGTGTTCCCGGCGATCGACATCCAGAAGAGCGGCACGCGCAAGG
>DATGXM010000216.1:0-3048 GCA_035298985.1 Azonexus sp.
GAGGCAACGTTCGCGATCGTCGGCAAAGGCGTTCGCCGTCATGGACAGGATCGGCACCTGCTGCCCGTGCGGCAGCTGGCGTATGCGCCGGGTGGCTTCCAGGCCGTCCATCACCGGCATCTGCATGTCCATCAGGATCAGGTCGTAAGGCAAGGCATCGACCCGGCGGACGGCCTCTTCGCCATTGCCGACCAGATCGACCTGGAGCCCGGCGCCTTCGAGCAGCAACTGGGAAATCTCCTGGTTGATCGGCTCGTCTTCGACCAGCAGCACTCGCGCGCCGGTGTGCAGGCGGCGCACCAGGCTCTCGTTGTCGCTCTCCGCCTGGCCGGTCGGCACGTCGTCGGCTGCCGCTCCGCCATGGGCCAGCCGTACCGTGAACCAGAAGGTGCTGCCCCGGCCCAGTTCGCTGTCGGCTCCGGCATCGCCTCCCATCAGGCGTGCCAGTTGCCGGGTGATGGCCAGGCCGAGCCCGGTGCCCTTGTACAGCCGCGTCGTCGAACTGTCGGCCTGTTCGAAGGCCTGGAACAGGCGGGCAAGGACCTCCGGGGCGATACCCGGGCCGCTGTCGGCCACCTCGAAGCGGAGCAGGACGCCGTCGGCATCGTCCTCGACCACGCGCACCCGGATGTCGATGTGGCCGCGCTCGGTGAATTTGACCGCATTCGAGGCGTAGTTGAGCAAGGCCTGGGTGATGCGGGTCGTGTCGCCCTGCAGCCGCCCGGGCACGGCGGCCAGGTCGGAAGTGATGGCCAGCCCCTTGCCGCTGGCCATTTCGCCGATGATGGACGAGACATTGGCGACGATCTGCGGCACGCTGAGCGGCACCTGCTCGATCTGCAGCTTGCCGGCATCAATTTTCGACAGGTCGAGGATGTCGTTGATCAGCGCAAGCAGGTGATTGGCCGAATGTTCGATCTTGCGCAGGCAATCGCGCTGCCTGTCGTCGATATTGCTGCGCCGGAGCAGGTGGAGCATGCCGATGATGCCGTTCATCGGCGTCCGGATCTCGTGGCTCATGTTGGACAGGAAGGCCGCCTTCGAGCGGGCCGCCTCGTTGGCGGCATCCCGTGACACGGCGAGCGAGGCATTCGCTTCCTGCAACGCCGCCGTCTTGCTTGCCACCAGTTCCTCGAGGTGCGTGCGATAGGCTTCCAGCTCGCGCTGCAGCTGCTTGCGCTCGGTAATATCCTGCTTGATCGCCAGGTAATCGGTAATCTGGCCGTCTGGCTGGCGGACCGGAGAAATGATTTCCGACTCGACGTAGATGTCGCCGTTCTTGCGCCGGTTGGTCAGTTCGCCGATCCAGACCCCGCCGGAACGCAGGGTGGCCCACATTTTCTCGTAGACGCCGGGTGGCGTCTCGCCGGCGCTGAGCAGGCGCGGGTTGCGGCCGATCAGCTCATTCCAGTCGTAGCCGCTGCTCGTCATGAAGGCCCGGTTGACGTATTCGATATTGCCGGCGGCATCGGTGATGCAGATGCCTTCCGGACTCTGCTCGACGGCCAGATGCAGCTTGGCCAGTTCCTGCTCGGCTGCCTTGCGCTGGGTAATGTCGCGGGTCACCGCCAGATGCGCCGTGACCCTGCCCTGCGTGTCGCGCATCGGCACGGCGTGGGTTTCCAGCCAGCGGCGGACACCGCCCAGCCCGACGATTTCGAATTCCAGCATTCCCGATTCGCCGGCGAAAACGCGGCGATTCAGGGCCATGAAGGCCTCGCGGTGCTCCGGGGCGACCAGGTCGGTTACCGGGAGACCGGCCACCTGCGCCATCGAGTCGGCGCCGATCATCATCAGACCGGCCTGGTTCATCTGCAGCAGCGAACCGTCCTCGCCCACCAGCTTGACGCACTCCGGTTCGGTATCGATGATGGTCTTCAGTTCCAGTTCGCGCTGGGCCAGGGTTTCCAGTGCCCGCTTGCGCTCGCCGATGTCGCGCGACGAGGCGACCAGAAAGGACTGTCCGTCCAGTTCGATTCCATGGCAGCTGACTTCGACGTCGATCAGCTGGCCGGCGCTGTGGCGATAGCGGGTTTCCAGCCGCAGCCTGGCGCCCGGCTGGTTGAGGCGGCCCATTTCTTCCTGGATGTTGGTCCAGGAATGGTTGGCGTCAATGGCGTCGATCTTGATCTTGCCGATTTCCGCCGGCGACATGCCGAGCATGTCGAGAAAAGCCGGGTTGGCATCGACCACCGTGCCTTCGGCATCGAGCACATGGATGCCGTCGGTTGCCGTATCGACCAGGGCCTGCTTGCGCAGGATGGTGTCCCAATCCCGGCGCTGGACTTTCTGATACCACCACAGGCCGAGGCAGGCCAACACGGCCATGCTGAGATAGACCAGCAGCCAGATCGTGGCCCGCTGGCGCCAGTCGGCGAAGACGGCATCGATATCCCGGCCGACGGCAATGATCAGCGGGAAATCCATGTCGAGGCCGGGCGGCTGTATGGTGCGCAGGGCCATCATGCGCTCTTTGCCGGTAGCGGCGGCGATGCCGGTCAGGATATTGTCGTTGCTGCCGCTGGCCATGTGGCGCGAGAAAAAGGAGCCCGGCACGGCGAGATTCTTGCCGGCCTGCCCGGGCCGTCCCGGCACCATGATGATCTGGACGCCATTGCCGTGGACCAGCGCCGTCCACATGTCGTCGGTGTACAGCGTGCGTTCAAGCAGCTGGCCAATGAAGGGCATGTCCATGGTGGCCATCACGACGCCGGCAAAATGGCCCTCGCTGTCGAGCAGTTTGCGCGAAATGGTGAAGGTGTAGTCGCCGAACACCGTCTGGAAGGGCGGCGAGACGATGCGCGTCCGGCTGCTCTGCGCTTCGCTGGCGGCGCGGAAATAATGGCGGTGCGCAAAGCTCTGGCCGATCAGGTCGGCGCGGTTGGACGACAGGACTTTGCCATCCGCCCCGGTGACCATCAGGATATCGGTGCCATGTCCCAGCTTGGCCAGCTGGCGCAACTGCTTGCCGGCCGTTTGCCAGCCATCGCCGGCGGCCGACCAGGCGGGCGTACCGTCGATCATGGCTTGCAGCAACTGATCGACGCC